>JACMMN010000356.1 GCA_014379075.1 Pyrinomonadaceae bacterium
AGTGGAGGGCGGTTTGGGCGGTGGCTTTGCCGAGCATGACCCAGTAAGCCTTGATGTGATCGAAGTTGTCGAGCATCAGGCGTGAGACGGCGATGGTCTTGAGATTATCAACGGCGTCGGGGCCGGGAAGCGACGAGAGAGCCGTGCCATTCGGGTAGAACGCGAGCGGGATGAAGCACTGGAAGCCGCCGGTCTTGTCTTGCTGTTCACGAAGGCGGACAAAATGGTCGATGCGGTCTTCGATTGTCTCGATATGGCCGTAGAGCATCGTGGCGTTGGTCTTGAGACCGGCTTTGTGGACCTTGCCCGCCAATTCCAACCAGCGGTCGCCGTCGCATTTGTGGTCGCAGATCCTGCTTCTTGTGGGTTCCGCAAAGATCTCGGCACCGCCGCCGGGGCACGAATCCATTCCGGCCGCTTTCAATTGCTCTATCACGTCTTCATCGGACATCTTGTAAAATCGGGCGAAGAAATCGAGCTCGACCATTGTCAGGGCTTTGAGATGCAAGCTCGGAAACTCGCGTTTGAGTGATGAGAAAAGGTCGGTGTAATAGGTGAAGGGAAGTTTGGAATTTAATCCGCCGACGATGTGCAGTTCGGTCGCACCCTCGGCAACGGCGTCGCGAGCGATCTGAATGCCTTCGTCGACCGAATGCGTATACGCACCAACGTCTCTCGCCCGCTTATAAAAACCGCAGAATTTGCAGTCGGCGACACAGATGTTCGTATGGTTAAAATGCCGGTTGACGTTGAAATAAGTCGTCCGCCCGTGCTTCTTTCGCCGAACAAAATCCGCCAGTTTGCCGAGAGCATTCAGATCGGCCGTCTCGTAAAGAGCCATCCCTTCGTCAAACGTCAGCCGCTCGCCGTCCTCGACTTTTTCCGCGATGGATATTAGGTTTTTATCAAATGAAAACTGCATAACTTTATGATAAGATTTTATCAAAATTACCATTCAAAGTCGCTTTTCCAATTACCATCGATAAATTATGAAATTCGGACAAGTAGAAAACCCTGAAGAGATCAATTTCACAATTCCGCCCGATCATCCCGACACCAAACGCGTCCTCGCAAATTCTAAACCAAAAGATTTTAAAGCTTATGTCGGCTGTGCAAAGTGGAACAAGGCGGATCTCAAGAATTTTTATCCGAAAGGGACCAAGGATGAGCTTGGTTATTACTCGTCGCAGTTTAACTGCATTGAGTTGAACGCGACTTTTTACAGATTATTCCCGGCCGCACAGTTTGAAAAGTGGAAGGAAACAACGCCGGATGGATTCAAGTTTTTCCCGAAATTGGGCCAGGATATTTCACATTGGGGAAGGCTGAAGGACACGGAGGAAAAAGTAGAGGAGTTTGTTAGCCGTGCTTCTCTTCTGCAGGATAAACTTGGCGTTCCGTTTTTGCAGATGCACAATAATTTTGGGCCGAAAGATTTCGACCGGGTGAAGGCGTTTGTAGATAATTGGAAGTACGACATCCCGCTGGCTATCGAATTCAGAAAGACCGATTGGTACAACGATCCCGAAGTTTCAACCGAACTCTACGATCTGCTCGAAAGCAAAAGCATAGTCAATGTTCTGGTCGATACAGCCGGCCGCCGCGACCTGATGCATATGCGGCTGACCACGCCAACGGCATTTGTCAGATACGTCGGGGCGAATCACGAGTCCGATTACACCCGGCTCGATGACTGGGTCGAGCGAATATCCGCCTGGAGGGATAAAGGCCTAAAGGAACTCTACTTTTTCGTTCATCAAAATATTGAAAAAGAATCGCCTCTGCTCTCGGCCTATTTTATTGCGAAACTGAATAAAAAAATAGGGACCGAGCTCTCCATTCCTAAGACCCTGAATTAAATCGATGATGGCGATGGACATTGTTCCGGTTAAAAAAAGGAACATGCCTGAACCGATCTACGACTGGATATGAGCCTCTACAAACCACAAAAGTTTGTCGGTGCCGCGTGAAATTCCCGTGAAAAGATCGGCGGTATCCTTGTCGCCAAGTTCATCAGTTGTGTCGATGTCCGAGCGTACCTTTTTACCAAAATCCGCCAAAGCGCTCGAAAGAGCATCCACGTGATCCGCTCCGTCGCTGATCTCGTGCGGGTATTCGCTGAGGGACGACTTTTCGGCAGCCAGCCGTATTGTTCCCATTGCGGTGCCGCCAAGAGTGGTTATACGCTCGGCAATGTCATCGACGTACACATCGACTTCGGTCGAAACCTGATCGAAAAGCTCATGCAGGGCAATGAAATTCATTCCCTTTACGTTCCAATGCGCCTGTTTTGCCTGAGACTTCAAATCGGCCGCGTCCGCGAGCCGCTGATTGAGAATTGCTATAAGTTTTTCACGCTTTCCCTTCGCAAGATCGATCTTTGTATTGTGAAGCATAATTTATTTTTCCTATTTAGAATTATTCTAATTCTAAATTAGTCCGATGTCAAACCCACTAACTATTGATTTCCAACCCAACGCTGTCGTTGTGTATCATATTGATTATATGGACTTTGCAATAATCGCCATGCAAAACGCAAATACCGGCACTCGAATAGTCGATAACGCCGAACAGATCAAGAACGTTGCATGGCAATCGATCAACAATTTAATTACTTCAATAATAGCCCAGTTTCCGTACATCATAGCAGGAATAATTGTTCTGATTTTGTTCTGGATTCTGTCAAAGCTCGTTAAAAAAGCCTTCATTGCGGCGACGAGACGCACGAAACTCGATAAACGCCTTCGAATACTGATAAGCCGGATGATCGTTGTGGCATTCGTAACGATCGGAGTTTTTACGGCATTGACCGTAATTATTCCGTCCTTTGACTTTGCGACTTTGATCGGCGGAATAGGGTTTACATCGCTGGCTGTCGGGTTCGCCGCAAAGGACATCCTGAACAATTTTGTTTCCGGAGTTTTGATCCTGTGGCAGCGGCCGTTTCACATCGGCGATCAGATTTTCGTCGGGAACAATTCGGGGAAAGTCGAATATATCGGCGTCAGGGCAACTTCCCTTCGCAAGGACGACGGCGAATTGATATTGATACCGAATGGCGATATGTATTCGTCTCCGCTGACCATCCGCGGTGCGGGAGCCAAGCGGCGGATGAATCTCAAATACAGCCTCGGCTATGAGGGAAGGGTAGAAGAGGCGAAGGCTCTGACATTCGACGCGCTTTCGCAAACCGAAGGCGTGGTGCTCGACCCGAAGCCGCGAGTGCTTGTTTCGAACCTCACGTCGGACGGCGTTATCGTTACGGTCAATTTCTGGATAAATACGAATGAAAGCAAGCCGCTGGAGGTTTTTGACCGTGCCGCGATCGGAATTGTCAGGGCGCTGGGCGAAGCGGAGATAGAGATGTTCCCGCCGGGTTCGATGATCGTGCAGCGGCCGGACGAAGAGATCGCTCAGGAAGAAGGGATGAAGAAAGATTCCGATACCTAAAGGCACGGAAGAACATCGCGATCAACGTGGTGGCGGAGGAGGTGGTGGAACCGGATTGCCGTCCGAACCGCGAAACAGCGGGGTAAATATCCACTTCGAATGGTTTTCTATTCCGTAATAGGCGATCACGGATTTGCTCCGGCTTTGGCTTGCCACGCCAATGAAGGGAACATCGTCGGTGATCAGGTCAAAATTTTCGTCTTCTTCCGGTTCTTCGCTGTCGGTTTCGTTTTCCGTATTGATCGAACTTGTAATAGTTACGGAATAACGGTCGAGAAACCGGCTCTGGTTCGGCGGTAAAAGGCCGTTGTTGTAATCCATTATCCGCTTTGCAAAAGCTGCTATGACTTTCGGCTCGGCCTGGATGAGCCGCCACTTTCCGTCTTCGCTGAGCGGATCGGTTGCGGAGGACGGCCTCAGTATCTGAGTTTTTTTTGTGCCCTGAGGCAGGCCTTCGAGCAGATCGTCGATGGATTCGGGGAGCTTACGGCCCTGGTGATGAACGACGTATTTAAGAATGGCGTCCGCAATTTCCTCGCCCCGGCGGATGGATTCGAGTTCCTTTTCGCGCTGCACCTCTTGCTGAACAGCAGGCGCGGCGGCCAGCAGAGCGATCGCGACGAGAACCATCACGCCCATTACGGCAAGCAATGTCATTCCGCTCTCGCATTGTGAATTGCGCAATGTATTATCCGTCGCCGTCATCATCCTCATCGTCCACGTCCTTTTTTTCCGGCTGAGCGCGCGGTGTCTTCGCGGTGTCAGGCGGAACATAGCGAGGAATATTATCCGGAATGCCGGGAATACTTTGCGGAATATTGGTGGTCGGAGGGAAACCTTGATTATAGGGTACGTACGTGCCGCCGGACGGGAAACCACCGGGCCTCGACGGTTGCGGCGAACTGGAACCGCCGGCACTCGTGCGGACCAACGGAAGCCTGTGCCGAAAACCCAAATTCACATCTTCGAGGACAGTTTCCGTTTCAGAAATGCTCATAAGGCGGAAACGTCCGCTGACGACATCGTTTAATCTGTGCGTCAATGGAGCCGTTTTGCCCGCTTCCAGAAAATAGGCCGTGTCGTTATTGGCCCGTTTTCGGGCGATCATTCCGATATATGTAAACTGTGGTGCCGGCGGAGCCTGAACGTTGAGCAGCACCTGATTCGAATAAGCCTTACCGTCAAGTGTTTGGACCAGGATCTGCCGCGGCCCTTCAGCGGCGATAAAATTGGCCGGCACATCGGCGATCATCTTCTGGCCGCTTATGAATGTTGTCCGGAGTTCGCTCTGGCTGAAATAGATCCGCGCATCCGGCGTGAACCGGTCGCCGGTCACCTCCATTCGGAAAGTCTTCGAACCGGCGTAAACGCTTTGCGGCGTGACGAACGCAATAAGGATCGGCGGTGTGGGCTCAGGCGTCGGTGGGTTTATCACGACAGGCGGAGGAATAGGCGTGGGACATTCCGCTCCCTTACAAGGCGGCGGAGGTTCGTAAAAAGCAAAAATATTGCGGCCCGGATCGGGTGCACGAAAATCGTCTGGACGGTAATTTATTGCCGTCGTCGTATATTCGAAATCCTGCTCGTTTTTCGTCGGAAGCTTAAAATCATCCGCATTTACCGTTGGCGAAGAGGTTGTTTTTGGTGTCGTGGAAATTTTGACCGTTGTCGTCGGCGTGGTGCCGCCGAACAATCCACGGCCGAATGTATAATAGAGAACAGCCAGACAAAGCACGCCTAGAACGGCTGCCGCAATTATCTTGTTTCTCTCGGTTGGCGATTTGCCCTCAAAAAGTTTCATCTAAATTCAGATCGTAAAAATCAAAATGCCGGTGGAACTTCGGTTTCTACAACAGGCGGTGCCGCATTCGGACGGCGAAAATATGCGGCCATTTCGAGGCGTAATCTTACGGTTTCGCCGTGTGTTTTTCCGCGCGGTCTTGCTGCGGGCTGCTGCGTTATCTGCTGGCGTCCGGGAACATTGATTCCGGGCGGAAGGTTCGGATTGCCGCCCATCGGATTCGCAGCAATATTCGTCTGAACGGCGGTTGTGCCCTCCGTTTCTTTCTGTTCTGAATCGGACGGTTCAAGTTCGACGGCGCTTATCACGACAAATTCTCGGCCCGTTTCTATATCACGAATAAAACCGCGTAAATTTTGATAAGAGCCTTCGACGGTTGTCGTAACATAAACACCGGGGAAGAGGCTTTGGAACTTTGAACGGCCTTTTTCCTCATCGGATCTGTTGCCCTGGTCCTGATCGGCGATCTCAAGCGGTGCATAGTCCGGGCCGGTCGTGTTGATGAGTCCGTAACCGGCGATCAATCCGTTGATTCGCTGATATAGCGCAGATTTTCCGGTCACGGCTATCGGCAGATGGCTCGCCTCAAAGTCTTCGACACTCGAGATAAGCTTTGCGACCTGAGTTTCGGTACTGGTAATATCGCCGTATTTGGCTTTTGCCGAGGCCACTTCCCGCTCCAAACGGTCACGCTCCGCCTTAGTTTTCTCCAGTTCGCGGTTGGACGGCACAACAAAGAAAATATAGAGCAATACAACCGCAATGACCGTGAGAAGAGCTAATCCGGCGGTAGCGGTTTCGGCCGGGCCCCACATTCCACGATAAACTTTTCGCGGCCGGTTTTTCGGGGCAATATCGATCATCGTTTCCTTCGGAATGACGATCGTTTCATTCTCCGTCAGCAAAACCGTGCGGTCAGCCTCTTCGATAACGACCGCTGAATCTTTCGTCGTCCCGTAATTATTGACGACGATCTCAGGCTCATTCTGCCCGGTATTCGGATCGATGCCTTTTTCGTTCATTATTCTGGACCTCCGGTTTGAGCGATATCGGAGGCCGGAGCGGCGGAAACTCCGTACGAAGGCGTATATATTAGCCGGAGCGTGTATTCAGTAAATGTCACACGTTCGTTCTTTTGCAGGTCCTGCCCGCGAAGCTCTGCTTGAAACAGGCCGGAGTTATTCATTTTCTCGATCATCGTCATAACGGCGGTGTAATCGCGGCTTAATACGCCGAATTCCAGTTCGGCCTTTACGCGATCGCCGTCCTTAAAAATATTTTCGACCGATATCCGCGACGCACTCACGCTGCCGGGCAGCACGGCCTCAAGATCGGCAAAGAGCCGCGACCATCCGAAGGTTTTGTTGGCGACCAGTTTATGGGAAGCGACCAGGAGTTCACGCTGCTGCGGCGACAATTGCTGCTGGACCTTATCACCCTCGCCCTTAAGCCGCGTCAGCTCACCATCCATTTCCCGCACCTGGCCGAGTGCGATGTCGTTCAGCTTCCGGTTTTCGCTCAATTGCGAAAAACACAGGATCGCACCCGACACGGCGAGAGCCAAAAGCAGGATCGACAGCAAATACGGCGTAGTTCTATTTCGAAAGGGCTTGCTGGCTAGATTGAGTTTAGTAATCACAAAAAAATTAATTAGGTCCCAGGTAAATTACTGCGGGCGTAAACACGAAAGTTATGGAGTATGAATTAGGCCCCGAAAGCGACACACTCGCGGACACCCGCGTTTCGGCCCTTAGTCAAACCGCGATCTTATCACGAAAATTTTTCCATGTCTTTCACGATGGGCCGGACGAAAAGTTGCAAACTAATTAGTCCCGGCGCGGCGGCAGATTGCTGTTCAACTCCTCGGGAGTCAGATCGCGGTAAGCGGAAACGCGGTTTCGGCCTTCACGTTTAGCCCGGTAAAGCGCCGAATCGGCCATTTCGACCAGCTCGATCGGATCGCTCGAATCATCCGGGAATGACGAGACGCCGATGCTGATGGTTACGTGATGCGTTTCCGAAGGCTTGCTTTTTCTAATTACGCTAAAAGGATGCGCCGCTATCTCGCTTCGGATTCGCTCGGCCGCGACGACGGCTTGGGCGATCTCCGCGTCCAGCAAAAACGCCGCGAATTCTTCGCCGCCGAAACGCGCTGCCGCGTCTCCGTTTCGCACACAGTTTATTATCAGGCCGCCGATCTCTTCAAGCGTTTTACTTCCCGTGAGATGCCCGTACGTGTCGTTGACGAGCTTAAAATGATCGATATCCATCATCAGCACGCAAAAGGATCGCCCATCTTTTTTCGCCCTGGCAGCTTCCAGCCTCAGTTCCGAAAAAAAGGAGCGGCTGGAAAGCAAGCCGGTCAGATCGTCGTGCGAAATGAGGCGATGGATCTGCCGCTGGTATTCACGGTCGATCTCATCGAGCAGGTCGAAACGCAGAATGTGATCGCCGATCGTTATCTTATCTCCGTTTTGCAGGGTTTCCTGCTCGATCTTTTCTCCATTCACATACGTTCCGTTTTTTGCTCCGAAATCCGTCAGTACGTACTCGACGGCCTGTGTTTCCGTGTTAAGAACGGTCGTTATTTTGGCGTGTTTGCGAGAGACCTTTATGTCGTTGATACGCACGTCCGCACCCAACGCTCGGCCCAAAATGACCGTCTCGCGCTCAAGCGGGATCGGAACGGCGATAAGCTCGCCGCTCAGAAAAACGAGTGCCGGCCGCAGGTCACGTTGCTGACGCATAACTTTTTGCATAGAGGAAAAGGCGAGACAGGAAGTGGGGGCTAAATGACTCTGTTAACAGAATAGCGTAAACCGCAACAAAAATTCCATACTTTTCTTGCCGCATCTCCGGCTTTCCACTTTACGGTTTAGCGTTTAACATTGAATTTGATGAAAATTCTGATCGTAAAACTTGGGGCGATCGGCGACATTGTCCACGCACTGCCCGCCCTGCATGCTGTTCGTCACGCATTGCCGGACGCGGAGATCGGTTGGGTGGCGGAGAAGCGCTCGGCTGAAATTCTACGCGGAAACGTTTTTATCGATAATTTGATCGAGGTCGACACGAGATCGCTCCGCAGCGGCATGGCCGCTCAGCAGATCCTGCCGGAAGTAAGCCGACAGGTGCGCGATCTGCGGAAATTCGGCTTTGATATCGCAGTCGATCTTCAGGGACTTCTGAAATCCGCTATGATCGCCAAGCTTTCCGGGGCAAAAAATCGTTTTGGATTCTCAAAGGAAGACTTACGCGAACCTGCAAGCCGTATCTTTTATAACAGGACGGTGAAGATCCCGAAAAAAATTCATGTGATCCGCAAAAACCTAAAGCTTGTTGAACAGGCCCTGAATATCCCAGTGCCCGACACAGACTTTGAATTTCCAATATTTACAGACGATAAAGTACGGCTCGAAGCGAGCCAGATCACGGCGGAGGCAGGTGGTGATTTTGTGATATTAAATCCCGCGGGCGGATGGGTGACGAAACTGTGGCATGCCGAAAAATTCGGAGAACTTGCCGATATGATCTGGGAAGAACACGGCCTCGTTTCTCTTATCGCAACAGGACCGGACGAAGCCGAACTCGCCGGCCGTATTCTGCAAAACAGCCGGCCGGGAAGGGCGTTTGCCATCCAGCCGACGCTAAAAGGTTTTTTTGAACTGTCAAAACTGGCAAAGGCCTACATCGGCGGCGATACCGGCCCAACGCATCTCGCGATAGCTGCCGGAACGCCGGTTGTCGGGATCTTCGGGCCGACAGAGTGGTGGCGGAACGGGAGCACGAACCCTGACGACATTTGCGTCGAGCGGCTCGATACCGGCTGCCGCGTCGATTGCCACCGGCGTACGTGTTCGAACTGGATATGCATGGATATAAAGGCCGAAACTGTTTTTTCGGCGGTTTCTCGAAGGCTCGGCAAAATATAACCGATTGTCTGCATCATAGGACATATAGGCGGATGTTAATATAGAAATATTTCGATTGAAGACTGTGATGTTGGGTTATAATAATTGACATTATTGTATCGGCCGATAAAGTCGTAATTTCATCTTTGTAGTTATAATTATTTAGAAATATGCGAACGTTTCCTGTCTCCCTTTTTGTCTTTTGTCTGGTATTAACCGCTTTTGCAGTTAATCAGTTCGCTCAGTCGAACGGGTCCTCTGCTGCGGCCCCGCCGTTTGTGGTGGGTGAGACCCTGACCTACGAAGGCAAGATAAATAAGATAATCAGGGGAATCGGCGTGGCAGACCTTACCTTTACTGTCGGAAAAGCACCGGAAAGCGAGAACTATCTTGTAAAGTCCTCCGCGCGGTCGAAGGGCACGCTTCTCAAGCTGTTTCGATTCAGCTTTCTGCAGGAGATAGATTCGACCATTGGAATTCGCGATTTTCACATATTAAAAACGGTCAAGCACGACGTTCAGAAAGAACGCGTGCGGAATAGCGAAGCAGTCTTCGATTACGGTGAAAAGAGAGTCACTTACGTTGAAACCGATCCGAAGGAGCCGATGCGCCCGCCGCGAACCATTGCGTCGAAGATCGACAATCGCACGCATGATCTGGTTTCCGGTATCTACAGCCTCCGAATGCTGCCGCTTGCCGTCGGAAAAAAGTTTGAGATCATGATCAGTGATTCCGGGCTGGTTTACAACATTCCTGTAAAGGTCACGGCACGGGAAAAGCAGAAATCCATCCTTGGAAATGTCTGGTGCCACCGCGTCGAAATTGATATTTTCGGTCCGGGCCGGCTGATAGAAAAGGAAGGCAGTATGATCATCTGGATGACGGACGATGTGCGCCGCCTGCCGGTCCGTTCTCAAGTCAACGCACCGATCGGCCGGGTTGAAATTAAACTCAAGACAGCAAAGAATCTCAGATAGTTCTCCCGCTCTTTACCCCTAAAAACAAACCCTGCCTTGTAACTTCGATCAAAAGACCGCATAATTTCGTATTATTTTAGCGTTTCAGCGTAAAGGTTTATGAGCGATACACAGGGCGAAGGCACAATTGAGTTCGTTTTAGACGAGTTTGCAGGCATATCGTCTGAGTCGATGGTACGGGGAGCAGATAGATCCTTCGATTTGGATCAGCCTAATAAAGCCGCCGCAGCAGAGTTAGAGAATGAGACTGTTTCGCCGGTGTTTAGGGAACTTGCCGACCCGAAACTTCCGGAACTTTCAAGAGAAAATCGCGCCAGATTGCTGATGCAGTCGCCGACTCAGCTTTTCTTTTACTGGTCGGTCAAAAACAATCCGTTCCAAACTCTGGATCGAGCCCTGGGAGGCAAAACAAGCAGCTATATGCTGGTTGCAAAGCTTATAAATCTGAAAAACAGCCGGGAAGACATTCATCCGGTTGAGGCTGAAGGGTCGTTTTGGTTCAATGTCGATGCGAATTCCGAATATCAGGCTGAGATAGGCCTATACGCACCTAACCGTCCGTATATTCGCATAATGTTTTCGAACAAAGTGGAAACCCCGCGAAAGGCTCCGTCACCGCGTCCCGCTTCTTCGTCGGAATGGACCGTTTCAGCTGACAAATTTGCACAGGTTTTGGACGTTGCGGGATTTACGCAGGACGCTTTCGACGTCGCGATTGCCGGAGACGATTTGAACGCCTCCGGCCGGGCGACGGAAGCGGCGTTTTCCCGGTTCATCGGCCCGACCGAACGCGGTATCAAGGGGATCGAACACGAAGAAATGCGTTTTGCCATGCTCGCTCTCGCGTCCGGCGTGCCGCTCGAATATTTGCGATGGCGGATCAGCCCGAGCCTTTTCACTATCCTTCAAGAAAATTCCTCAAAATTGAGCGGCGAAAATGCACTTGCGGCTTTGCAGGAACAATTCAGCTTCGAAGCCGGCGACATTATCGAAGAAGAAATGTTTTCACCGGCCGTTTTCGGAGCAAGCCTGATAAATTTTCCGCGTTCTCTAAAACGCAGACAAGATCGTAGTTTGGCGAAATTCACTTCAATTAGCTCGCCGGGATTCCGGGCTTAGAGCTCCCGGTTTTAGGGCCCTAAAAAAAGCGATTCGGATTTCGAGCTTGAAAACGAGAGCTGGAATTAACGAGTTCATCCCGCAGCTACCGCAGGCGGTACTGTAAACTGGCCGCTGACCACTGCTTATGCCTGTTGGTTATTTCAGTCTTATTCTTCACGCTCACCTGCCGTTTGTCCGGCATCCTGAATATCCGGCTTTTCTTGAGGAGGACTGGCTTTACGAAGCGATAACCGAAGTTTACCTGCCGATCGTATTTATTCTTCAGAATTTACACGAAGCCGGAGTTAAGCCGCGGCTTGCAATGAATGTCTCTCCGCCGCTTTGCGAAATGCTGGCGGACGAAATGCTGCAAGCGCGATATACGAGCCACATCGAGCGTCTTCTGGAGCTTGCGACAAAAGAACTTCACCGGACCGGCAAAGAGGCTTTGGAGTTTCAAGACGTTGCCCGGATGTACGTCGAAAATCTGAGCGCATCCCTCGACCTCTGGAACAATAGATACAAGCGGAACCTTGTGAATGCCTTTCGTGAACTGCAGGAGGAAGGCGTTTTGGAGATCATTACATGCGGCGCGACCCACGGATTTTTACCGCTGATCTCGACGCTCGAAGCCCGCCGGGCGCAGGTTCAGGTCGCCGTAAATAATTACCGCAAACATTTCGGCCGAAGCCCACGCGGCATCTGGCTTCCGGAATGCGCCTATGAGCCGGGCGTCGAAGCACTTTTGAAGGATGCGGGAATCGAATATTTTATCAGTGATACGCACGCCATACTCTACGGCGATCCGCGCCCCAGATACGGCGTTCACGCTCCTGTGGTTTGCCCGGATGGGACGGCGGTTTTTGCGCGCGACGTCGAGACCAGTCAGCAGGTTTGGAGCGCTGAAACCGGCTATCCCGGAAATGACCTTTACCGTGAATTTTACCGCGATATCGGCTGGGATATGCCGCTTGACTATCTGAAACCGTATTTAGGCAGTGACG
Organism: Pyrinomonadaceae bacterium; assembly: GCA_014379075.1. Classification (GTDB taxonomy): domain Bacteria; phylum Acidobacteriota; class Blastocatellia; order Pyrinomonadales; family Pyrinomonadaceae; genus OLB17. The sequence continues at coordinate 12,245 of JACMMN010000356.1, forward strand.
GGGAGCGCAAGCATCTGGGCCTTAAATATCACCGGATAACTGGACGCGACGTGCCGCAGCAAAATAAGCAGCCTTATATTCCGGAACTTGCGAGAGAAAAAGTAGCGGAAAATGCGGCGCATTTTATTGGTGAACGGATAAAACAGGCGCACCTGCTTCGGGAAACATTTGAAGGCCACCCGCCGCTCGTTGTTTCGCCGTACGATGCCGAACTCTACGGCCACTGGTGGTTCGAAGGTCCGCAGTTTATAGATTTTTTCTTTCGAAAGTTGTTTTTCGACCAGTCGGAGATCGAAGCGATCTCGCCCGGAGATTTTCTCGATTCCGGCATGCCGATTCAGGTTCAGCAGCCATCCGCATCATCATGGGGCGAAGCCGGTTACTACAAGGTGTGGCTAAACGACAAGAATTCGTGGATGTATCCATACCAGCATGACGCCGAAAGTAAAATGACCCGCCTTGCCAATAAGTATCCGGACGCGAAGGATGGCGAGAGGAGAATTCTAAATCAACTCGCTCGTGAATTGCTTCTCGCCCAGTCGAGCGACTGGGCGTTTCAGATCTATCAGGGAACCACCGTGGAATACTCGTCCCGAAGGTTTCAGTCGCACATTCACCGCTTTAATATTCTGGCGACTGCTCTTGAATCCGGCAACGTCAATGAGGAACTTCTGGCGGAAATTGAAAACCGCGATAATATTTTTGCGGAGATCGATTACGGGATCTATAGGAGTTAGAGACAGGTTCAAATTGTCTTTGTTAACCTTAACCCAGCAAAAGTAAGGATCGTGAAAAACAAAAAAGAGGCTGCCTTTTCGGGCAGCCTCTTTGGTTTTACACTTGGTTCCGGTTTAGGAATTAGTGTTGGTTGTAGTTGGCGACGGCGATATCATCGGTCAAACCCCATTGTTTTTGGATGATGCCGTTCGTCTGTGAAGCGATGACAAAGAAGGTGCTGAAGTTTCCTGGTGAGGTTGCTCCGACACCCGGACGCCAGACCGCGAAGTCTGTTCTGCCGTCTCCGTCATAATCGCCCTGGACAGGGAAGTCGGTACCCGAGAAGCCCCAGTTTTGCGAAACCGTTGCTCCGTTCAGGCTCGACTTGTACTGCCACAGGAACAGTCCGCCCGAAGCCCTGGTTACGGCGACATCGGTCTTGTCGTCACCGTCATAGTCGCCCGGAACGATCAGATCCAATGCGTTGCCGAACACTTCCTCGCTGTAGCCGCCGGTGGTCAGCAGCTTGTAGAAGCGGCCGTTCGCACCTTCGGAACGCTGGACGACAAAATCGCTTCTGCCATCGGCATCATAATCGCCCGGTGCCGGAAAATCTCCGAACAAGCCGAACGGCACGATCCCGAATGCATTGCTCTGCGTCAGGTAATACCAGTTGCTCTGGGCTCCCGCCGTCAAACCGCTCCGGTAGACCGCAAAATCGGCCCGCCCGTCGTTGTCATAATCGGCAACAACTGTCGGATCGTCTCCAGATAAACCGAAATCCTGCACGCGGATCGTATTCGTCGCACTGTTCAATACATAGAACGTCGCCTGGCCGGCCGCACGCCAAACCACCAGATCGTCCTTTTGATCACCGTCGAAATCGTCGCTCACGAAGATGTCGCTGCCGAGTCCCCAGTTGACCGAGTAAATAGCTCCCTGGCCGACTGCCGGATTCAGCTGGTTGAACCACGTTGCCTGTCCCGCAGGCCCAACACCCGTGTTCCTCACTACTACATAATCCGTCCTTCCATCTCCATCAAGATCCACCGCCGCGTCAACGGAACCTATTTGACCGCGAATCTCGCCGCCCGGGAAGGTGCCGCTATGGATGTTGAAATAGAACAGGCCATTTCTTAGTTGCGATACCTGGGTCGGCGTGATCGCAAAAGTCAGTTGGGGAACCGTTCCCGAAGTTGCATTCGGCACTCCGGTAAAGCCAAATAAAATCGGTGCATTTGTTCCCGGCATGGCCGGACCATGAATATGACCATCAGTCGCCGGGGCCGTCAGGCCGGAAAAACTAACATTAACCGTGATCATAGTCTCCGCTTCGTTTAAGACGACCGTACCGTAACCCGTACCGGTGCTCGCGTTAGCAGGAACCTCTTGAGACCCTGACAGGCTCGCACTAAAGGTAAAGCCCGTTCCCGGTTCGGGAGTCGGACTCGGAGTTGGAGTCGGTGTCGGTGTTGGAGTCGGTGTAGGTGTAGGTGTCGGAGTTGGTGTAGGCGTCGGCGTCGGTGTCGGCGTCGGTGTCGGCGTCGGTGTCGGCGTTGGAGTTGGAGTCGGTCCGCCTGCAACGGTTACACTAATGTCGTCAATTCCAATGAATTCGTCACTTCCTGTGGCGTTAATTGTGACTATCCGAACTTCCACCAACGCCTGATTGTTGGCCAATGCCGGAAGGGTTACGTTTACCGGCGTTACCAAGGTCGCAGCTCCGGGGCCGCTTGCATCGGCTACATAACCGCCTGTGATATTAGTATAATCTCCCGTCCCGCCGACACGAAATTGAGTGTTGATCTGCTGGAGCGCATCGACACTTGCTCCGTTGTCTATGTCGCGGGCGTTGTAGGAAACCTGAATGTTGCTTGCTCCCGTCGTATTCAGGTGAATCACTAAATGAGGAACATCCGCTGTTCCGGATCCCTGCAACGCGACCACGGGGTTGGCAATGCCGTCAAATTCCACGACTCCACC
>JACMMN010000357.1 GCA_014379075.1 Pyrinomonadaceae bacterium
AACTGCAAGCCGATGTTGGCGAAACTAAACATCAATTAGAAATAAAACGCGACGGCGATAAAGTATTCGCTAACATTGAAGGGCGCTCATACGAAATCGAAGCCTCGCAGCCTGAACCGAATGTTTATCTGCTTAAACACGAAAACAAGGTTTATGAGATCTTCGTTTCACCCAATGAAAAGGCCGGCGAGGCTTACCAGTTGCGGGCCGGAACTCACGAACTGGAAATCAAGCTGATCGATCCGAAACGGCTACGCGGGACGAGCGGCAGCGATGAGTTGGCGGACGGAGTGGCCGAGATAAAGACGGCGATGCCGGGGAAAGTTGTGCGTATTTTAGTCGAAAAAGGTGCCGAGGTGAAAAAGGGCGAAGGCGTCGTGGTCGTCGAGGCGATGAAGATGCAGAACGAGCTGAAGTCTCCGAAAGACGGCATCGTTAAAGATATTAAAATTGAAGAAGGTGCAACTGTCTCGGCTGGGGATATTTTGGTTTGGATCGAATAAACCGTTTACCCCTCACAGTTTGCTTCCACAAAATTTGCAGTGAACGGCGTCGACATCGTGGCCTTCGGCGTGGCATTCGGGACAAACGTGCGTCGAAGCGGTTGGACGTACTACACGAGCGAATTCGGCTGTAACAATGCCCGTCGGAACAGCAATGATGGCGTAGCCCATTATCATCACGACAGAGGCCAAAAACTTTCCAAGCCCGGTTTTCGGGGACAGATCGCCGTAACCGACAGTTGTCAATGTCACGATCGACCAATAAATACTGGTAGGAATGTCAGTAAAACCGTTCACTTCGCCTTCGATCACGTACATAAGCGAGCCGACGACCGTAACGATCGACAAAATAGCAACAAAAAATACAAATATTTTACGGCGGCTCGCCTTAAGGGCAGTGGTGATGACGCTGGCCTCCGCGACATAGGCCGATAGTTTTAGAATGCGAAAGATACGAAGAAGACGGAGTATTCGGATCGCAAGAAGATACTGGGTGCCCGGCACGAAGAAACTGATGTAAGTTGGAAGGATAGCGAGAATGTCGATGAGTCCGTAAAAACTCAACGCATATCGTATCGGCCTTTTCACGCTCAAAAGCCGCATGACGAATTCAAACGTGAATAATATGGTGAAGAACCATTCGGCGACAGCCAACTCGTTTCCGTAATTTTCGCGAATGCTGCGGACACTTTCCAGGATTACGGTAGCTACGCTTAATAGTATAAGCCAGATAAGTGTAACGTCGAAGAGCCGCCCACCACGCGTTTCGGCCTCAAAAACAGTCTCATATATTCGCTGCCGCCAACCGCCGCCCGGACTCTCCTGAACCTCTGCCTTCATTCGACAATTAAACTACACCTTGAGCAAAAACGCACCCAACAGAATTGCGGAAACGGCGTAAATGTATAACTTACATAGAAACGGCAAATTCCGGGCAAATTTGGACCTGGCGGATCGGCGTCCGCAAATTCGCCATCAGATCGGCGAAATTGTCGAATGTCAGCGATTGCTCACCGTCCGACCAGGCTTTTTCCGGCTCCGGATGAACTTCCACGATGATGCCGTCGGCCCCGACCGCGAGAGCGGCTTTTGCAGTCGCTGCGATAATGCTTCTTTTTCCAGTAGCGTGCGACGGATCGACTACGACCGGCAGATGCGTCATCTCTTTGACCAATGCAACAGCGGCGAGATCAAGAGTGTTTCGCAGGCTATTGTCGAAGGTTTTGATTCCGCGTTCGCACAATACGACATTTTCATTTCCGCCGTGGAGAATGTATTCTGCAGCCGAAAGCCATTCCTTCACCGTAGCGGACGCACCCCGTTTCAGCAGGATCGGTTTGCCTGTCTTACCCAGCTTTTTTAGCAACGCAAAATTCTGCATATTCCGTGCACCGACCTGGATCATATCGGCATATTCACAGCCGAGTTCGACGTCTTCCTCGCTCATTATCTCGGTTACTATCGGCATGTCGGCCTCGTCACCGGCTTCACGCAGAATTTTCAAGCCAGCTTCCCCAAGTCCCTGAAAATCATAGGGCGAAGTCCGAGGCTTATACGCACCGCCGCGAAGCATCACGGCTCCACATTGTTTCACGGCAAAGGCCGTGTCCATGACTTGCTCGCGCGATTCAACCGAGCACGGCCCGGCGATCACTACTGCCCCGTCTCCGCCGATCGGAATATTTCCGACCCAAACGATTGACCGCTTTCCCGGATCCCGCGAAACCAACGGTGGCAAGCCTTTCGCTTTTGCCGTGTTCACCGCGTTTCCATTTGTTTTTCCGATTGTCCATGTGTCCAGCATATTATTAAACTCCAGTTTTGTTTTTTGGCAGAAGCCTGACCGTTAGGGAGGGCTAAGAAGCATCTGGCAGAATGCAATTGGCGGAAAGCAGTAAACGATTCTTTTACTGCCTACTGCAACTCCAACTGCTTACTCCCAAGAAAGCCTTCTTTACGGTCAGGCTTCTGCTCTACGCCCCGATTAAATAGAAAGTCGTCCAATTGTCGATATCGTCCGCGATGTTTTCGCGCAGTATTTTCGCCCCATATAGCTCCGCAGCCCGTCGGCTTCCAATCGCCGCATTGGTCGGCACACCCTCATCCACGATCCGCCGCACGCTCGATGCTGTATCTGCCCCGATGACCCGAACTATGTGCGAATTTGCCGAAAGAAACCGGCGACATTGCTTGAGTGCCTCGACATGAGACCTAACCGAAATCAAATCTTCGAATTCAGAATCCCCCGTCCCCGCCAGCACATGCCGGACCTTCAGCGGTAATTTTTCCAAAATACGAAGTCCGCTCCGCTTCAAAAGCCTTCTCGGTATCTCAATTTTACCCACGATCTTATTTTCGACCGGGACGACACCCCATTTGGCCGTTCCAATCTCAATTGCGGAAAAGGTCGCCTCGAAATCCTCGCATTCCAATATCTCCGCATCCTTGCCCAGAATTTTTATCGTCGCCTCTTCGCTGTACGATCCTCTGACGCCCTGTATTGCCACCAAATTCATTTAGATATTTCCCCATTCCTGGATAGATTTACCAGTTCGTTGATCTGAATCTGACGCGATTCGAGCAAGATTTGCCGGTAGATCCGAGCGGCGGCTTCATCGCGAAGTTCACCGGGATTTTCCCTTGAAACCTTCTGGAGTATCTGAGCTTCTCTCTCATCGTCGACCACTGGAAGCCCTGCCTGGGCCTTCAACGAACCTATGTGTTTTGCGATCCCCGCACGCCGATTTAGAAGCGAAAGTATTTCCGTATCTATCAAATCGATTTTTTGCCTGCACTCATCGAGATTCATCATTTCCTCCAGCGAAAAGGTTTTAACAAAATAAAAAAGCCGCGAACTTTTCAGTTTCGCGGCTTCGATTCTTGGGTTTGTTCCTAGAACTTAATCTACTTCAAACCAAACTTCAGCCGCTTCACTATAAAAGTAAAAGTAATAAAAGCTAAAGCTGGTAAAGTTTCGGTTCTGCATTTAATAACTCGTAGTTATCTAACTCAATTTAAGATAACGATGTTCCGCCTGTTTGTCAATATTAATTTTTACGATCGCTAGATTTTCGTTTTCGGCAGGCTCACCATGTTTGAAAAAATGCGATAAGCTCCCGGATTTCCGGCGGGAAGCTGCCGAAACCAGGAATAAGAGGTGTAAATGAATTTACCCTTTCCGATATCGGCGACGAGCATTCCGCCCTTGCTTTCGGACTCGCCTTCGTCGTGCGATTCGAGCAGCGGCGTGTATTTTTCATCAAATTCCGTTATGGAATAAAGGTTTCGCTCCTGCACCCAATTTTTCCAATCGTTCTCACCGATCTTGTTGGGAAAATTGAAGATCGGATGATCCGGCACCAAAATTTTCACGGGTGCATTCTCATCGGCGACGCGAACATTCGTCGTCATTTTCGCCGGATACGGCATCAGATTTTGCTGAGCGTACGTTTGCGGCAGTTGGTATTGCACGATCAACGTCCCGCCGCTCTTTACGAAATCCAGCAGCCGTTGATTGTTCGCAGCGACGTCCGGCCTCACCTGATACGCTCGAATACCGACGACGATCGTGTCGTACTTCGACAGATCGCCGCTCGCAAGCTCGCTGTCCGAGATCGTCTCGACGCTAAATCCCATTTGCCTGATCGCGTCCTGCACACGATCTCCGCTTCCCGTAATGTAGCCGATCTTCACAGGCGCCGTCTTGAGATCGATAACCTGAAAATCAGCATTGTTGGGCGTGTAGTATCGATGCGTCTGGATGTGCGGATAGGCGACGGTCCGCATTCTGTTGGTGAAATAAGTGTTTCCGATACTGGCCTCTCCAATTATCGAGTAGCGGCCCGGCGGCGTCTTTGCTGCAATCGTAATGTCCCAACTGACCGACGTTTTCTCACCCATCCGCTTTAATTCAAATTTGGAGGTTAGTGCCCTCGCATTCAACTTATCGCTGCCGAGGTAAAGCGAAGGCTTGCCAACCACCGCGGTGTTTGAAAGGTTGGTGATAGTCATCGTGACTCTTTTCGTCTGCGGCTTTTCCGAAGCATTCACCAGAATTAACGTCTGGTCCATCTCGATGTTTACCGTCGGAACGAAGTCAACATTCCGCCGAATCTCGCCACGAATATCGTCGGCGAAGCGATACTGCACCTCTCGCACGAAGGCAATATCGCGACCTAATACTTCCACCGTTATTTGCGCAGCTAACGGCCTTCGTTGGAAGGGAATAGTTTCTTCATCGCTCGTCCCTGTCCAACGAAAGATGTCGCCTTCTCGTGGCTCAAGAAGCCAGTAAGGCTGAGTAAACCAGGGATTCTGAGGAGCCGTTACGCGGAAAAAACGAGCGAACGGCGTTGTCTCTCGAAGAATGTTGGCAGGACTGTTCGTCTTCGGGGATTCTTCATCAATGACAGACCAGCGATAGGGTGCCGTGAGTGCTATGTCCTTTACTTTAATGGAGTCGTGCGTCACATAGGCTTTAACACCTACCAAAAACGGTTCGTCCGCTACAACCGTTTCGGAATCGGCGAGAGCGTCTATCCGAAGTCCCGTCGCGGCGGCGATCGCCTTAGTGATTTCGTCCTTTCTATCAGACGAAGGATATGCGTCGACTAACCGGCGAAGCAGCCCTGGCTTGTCATTAATATCGAATTTCTCCGCAGTCGGGTCATTGTCCAAACCTTGGAAAATGGAAGTTTCTTTGGCATCGCTTGCGTGTAACTTCAGCAAAGAAAACTGATCGCCGCGAAGTTCGAGCACGCCTTGTTCTTGTGATTTGTGCTGGCTGCGAGCCTCCATTGCGATCTCGAAGTACGAGCGGCCGAGAAGCGGATCGTATTTGCCTGTGTTGATGCGAAGCGTCGGTTCACCCGTGCCGCGATGACGAACATAGAACTTCTTAACCTGCCAAACTACGCCCGCGTCTTCGCATTGCGCCCGATCGACGGCGGCTTTTACTGCAAGCGCCGAGATATAGCCTGCAAACTGATGGTGACCGTGGCCGTCCGCAGGTGTGCCTGAAAATTGCGAAATGACAACGAGCGGACGAAAGTTGCGGATTACGCGGACGACATCGCAAAGAATTATCTTCTCGTCCCACTTGCTTTGCGCTTCGGCGAGCGTCTTCGAAAATCCGTAGTCGTAAGCCCGCGTGAAAAACTGTTCGGCGCCGTCGAGCTTTCGTGCCTGCAAAAGTTCTTCGGTACGGATCACGCCCAGCGCCTCACCCAATTCCGGGCCGATGATATTCTGCCCGCCATCGCCGCGTGTCAGCGATAAATACGCAGTCCTCGCACTCTCGCCGCGAGCCAGATATGCAAGCAAAGCGGTGTCTTCGTCATCCGGGTGGGCGCCGATCATCAGCACGCTGGACGTCGAATTGAGCCTTTTCAAAAGCTGTCCGAGCCCTAGAGCACCCTGATCGTAAACCGGGCGAATCTGCGCCTGCGTTCCCGGCGCCGTCCAGGGCAAGGCGATCAGACAGACCGCAAATAAATAGCCGAACAGTTTCGTATCGGAACGAGTAAGTTTTTTCATAAACTATTGATCTCATGCCTCGGCGGTGCCTGCATTCGGTTCCCTGCGGTCAGTCAGGCTAATCAAATATCCGGCCAAAACAGTTGCGAGACAGCCCACGACGTTGAACCATAAAAATTCAATATTCGTATAGACGCTGGCCAGCCATACAGAGGCGATGCCGATAAGCAGGCCGAAGAAAGCTCCTCGCGGACGTGCCCGCTTTACGACAATTGCCAGTACAAAAACACCCAGCAACGAACCATAAAAAAACGAGCCGAATTTATTAACGACTTCTATCAGAGAACCTAAATTCGTCGCGTAAATAGCCACGATACATGCAAAAATTCCCCAGACAAATGTGGCTGCGCGCCCGAACCGCACATAGTGTTTATCGTCAGCATCCGTTCTAAAGTGCCGCCGGTAAAAATCGATCGTAGTAGCCGTTGCCAGGGAATTCAATTCCGCCGAGATCGATGACATCGCCGCCGCAAAGATGGCCGCGATTATTAGTCCTATGACACCCATCGGCATGTTCTGCACAACGAATGTCGGAAAAACGTAATTGACGTCGTTGAAACTTTTGTTTCCGGTCTCGGCTTTGATGAACTCGGTCGCGTTTTTGCGGGTTTCGTTAAAAACTTTATCGGCCGCGACATAGCTTTCGCGGGCAGCATCGCTTTTATCTGCGACGAACGCCAATGCCGATGCCTCGCGTATCGCGTGCGCCGCGTCGTATTCCCCTTGCAGGATTTGATATTGGGCCTTCTGCTCTACCTTCGCCGATTCGACCGAATTAAAGATCATCGGCGGAGTCGCAAATTGATAGAAAACAAAAACCAGCACGCCTATAAGCAGGATCATAAACTGCATCGGTATTTTCAGGAACGCGCTCATTAATAACGATGTTCTGCCCTCGCTTACCGATTTCGCCGTCAGGAACCTCTGCACCTGGCTTTGATCACACCCGAAATATGCAAGAAATAAAAATAGTGCCGCGATCAGGCCCGACCAAATTGTGTATTTCTCTGTGAGATCGAAACTCGTATTGACGGTTTCTAGCTTTCCGAGCGAACCAGCCAGATACAACCCGTCCGTTAAAGAAACCTGCTGCGGAAACTGTGCAATAATAACGATCAGAACCACGGACAAGCCTAAAAAGATCACGGCCATCTGCTTGACGTCTGTCCACGTTACGGCCTGCACGCCGCCGATCATTGTATAGACGGTGGTCGAAAGGCCCATGAGAAATATCGTCGCGATCTCGCTCCAGCCAAGAACAATAGAGAGAATTACCGAAGGCGCGGCGATGATTACGCCGACACCGAGGCCGCGCGAAATAAGAAAACAAAAGCTCGTCAGGCTGCGTGTCTTCGCATCAAAACGCCGCTCAAGGTATTCGTAGGCCGTATAAACATTTGCCCGGTAAAAAAAAGGCACGACAGTAATGCAAAGGATCACCATCGCCAGCGGGAGCCCGTAATAGAATTGCAGGAACCGCATTCCGTCCGTGTATGCCTGGCCGGTCGTCCCGACCAGCGTGATCGCCGACAATTGCGTTGCCATTACCGACAACCCGACCGCCCACCACGGCAGGCTCCGGTTCGCGAGGAAATAGCCTTCGACGTCGCCGCTGTGCTTGGTCATCCTGATCCCGTCCCAGATCACGTAAACCAAGTAGGCCACGACTATCGCCCAGTCTAAAAATTTCATATTTTTGGATTATCAAAATCCGATCGCAAAAGAGAACTCCGCGCTCAATGGCCGCTCCTATCAAAGCGAAAAATAGCGTGAAAAAGCGTACAAAGCTGCGATAACTAAAATCGTTGTTAGGACAACGCCGGCATAAATTTTATACCACCACGCGTCCGGCAATTCCTCGACGGTTTCTGTATTTTTTTTCTCGTGTGATCCCATTTATGAGTAAAAGCAGTCGCCAGACTTAGAATCTCGACCAGTAACTTAATTGAATTCTATAACTCAACCGGATAATTATGTTCGATGAAACCCGCGCTCTATGTCCTTCATCGTCAACCGCAAGATGACCGGACGGCCATGCGGACAGGTGGTTGGCGATGATGTAAGCAGCAGGCGATCGATCAGCCAGTGCATTTTTTCCGGCGTGAGCTTCATGTTAATTTTTACGGCCGCCTTGCACGCGAGGCTTGCCGCAATGTGGTCGCGAAATGTCGATTTCGCGTCGCCGCGTTTTTCCAGTTCGATCGTGTCGAGAATTTCAGCAAACAGGTTTCTCGCTTCCGACGGCGGAAGATCGGTCGGCACCGATTTTATCGCCACGGTGCGGCCCGAAAGCTGCATTGTATTGAAGCCGAGCGACTCCAGGTCGGCCGCGACCAACTGAAAAACTTCGGCCTGAGCCGGCGACAGATCGATAGTTTCCGGCAGCAACAGATTCTGGGATTCGATCGCCCGCATCGTCTCGTCATAACGAAATTTATCGAAAAGAATCCGTTCGTGCGCCACGTGCTGATCAATCAGAAGCAGGCCTTCGTCATCGACCGCGATGATAAAGCTGTCGTGCAATTGAGCGATCGGGCGAATTTTCGATGTTGCGATGCTTTCTACCTCGACCGATGTCACCAATTTTTCAGCGGAATTTACCGGAGGCATGACAATGGTCGATTGAGGACCGCGAAACGTTTCCCCGGACGCTGAAATTTCCATCGTTCGAAACTGGGCGGTTTGCTCGAAATCGTTCGAAAAGGCTTTAGTTCTATGTTGCTCGATTGCCGCGGCAGTTTCGATTGCCAGTCCATATTCGGCTTGAACGGGGCTCAGTCCAGTGGAAAAGCTCTGGGATTCGGCTGCCAAAGCTGGGAATTCGATTTGGGGCTGAGCAAATGAAAGTTTGTCGGCAGGCCTTAATTCTTCGCCGATCGATTCCGTCCCCGCTTCGTCGTTCTGCTCTGTCACTGAGTCGCCGAGGATTCCGGCTTTAGCAAGCGAATTCCGTATCGCCTCGGCAATGACGTCTTTTACCGCTTCATTCCGTCGAAAGCGGATCTCTGTCTTCGCGGGATGTACGTTTACATCGATCTCTTCGACCGGCACTTCGAGAAACAGAAACGCAACGGGATAAATACCGTGCGGCAATACGGAACGAAAGCCTTCGAGCAGGCCGCCTGCGATTGTTTTGTCTCGTACATAACGCTGATTCACGAAGAAATACTGAGCGTCCCGCGTCGTTCTTCGTTCCCTCGGCGCCGACACGAACCCGGAAACCCTGGCGATAAATTCTCGCCCGCCAGAAACAGGCAGAAGGCTGTCCAGCATTCCGGCCCCGAAAATTTGGAATGCCCGCTCACGCAGATTCTTCGCCGGCGACACACGCAAGACTTCGCGTCCATTATTCGTGAGATTGAACGCGATCTCCGGGTGAGCCAGCGCATAATGAGTGACAATGCTCGCGAGATGGTAATTTTCAGTGGCTTCCGAACGCATAAATTTTCGGCGGGCCGGTGTGTTAAAAAACAGGTCGCGAACAGCGATCGTCGTACCCGTGGTTCTGGCGGCATCTTTAACAT
>JACMMN010000048.1 GCA_014379075.1 Pyrinomonadaceae bacterium
GGTCAGCCATGACAATATAACGCTTGAAAAGCTGGCAAATACTTCCTTAATGAGGGACAAGGAACGTCTCCAACGCCTTTTGGATACAACGAACATTATACCTTGGGAAGCGTGTGCAAAGAGCCGGATTCTAACGCATGTCGGCGAACAAGCGGAACAAATGCTGGGCTACCCTGCACAAGTGTGGCTTGAGCCTGATTTCTGGATCTCTCATATTCACCCTGACGACAGGGAAACAACACTTGCTCGATCCGCTGAATTCCTGAAAAGCGCTAACCAGTTTCAGTACGAGTATCGAATGATCGCCGCCAACGGCCGAATTGTCTGGATCAACGATATTGTCAGCGTCGAACGGGAAGGCGGAAAGGCCTCGAGAATTCATGGCTTTATGATCGACGTAACCGAGCGAAAACAATCGGAAAATACTCTAACGCTATTAAGCGGCCGCCTTATCACGGCTCAGGAAGAAGAGCGGAAGCGAATTGCCCGCGAACTTCACGATGATTTGAATCAGCGGATGGCACTGCTATCGATCGAACTCGAACAGGTTGGGCAAATGCTGCCGGATAACGCCGATGGGCTTGCCGAACGGGTTAAAGGAGTTCAGAAAAAAGCCATTGGCATTTCCACAGAGATTCACCGAATGTCGTACAAACTCCATCCGTCAAAGCTGGATCATTTGGGTTTGGCCCCCGCATTAAAAAGCTTTTGCGCGGAACTCGCTGAAAGCCGCGGCCTGACGATCGATTTTCGGCACGAAGGCTTCCCGGCGGCTCTTCCCCGGAACACAACCCTTTGTTTATTCCGCATTGCGCAAGAGGCACTGCAAAATGCCGCGAAACATAGCGGAGCTTCAAAGATCACTGTTCACCTGACAAAGTCGGACGAGAATGTAGCCTTGGTTGTTTCGGACGCCGGACAAGGATTTGATGTTGATTCGAATAAAATGACAACCGGTCTCGGATTTATCAGCATGAAAGAGCGGCTTCGTTTGGTCGCCGGAACGATTGATATTAAGTCGAAGCAGTGGACTGGTACCCAGATCAGCGTTTCCGTGCCGCTAAAAAATGTCCTCTCTTTGAGGCCGGCTTTGTCTCAGGACAGCTAAGTTTTTTTAATTTATACACGCATTATTAAAAGGAGTTTCCATGAAACGAACACGAATAATTCTGGCAGATGACCACTTATTATTAACGGATGCCGTCAAAAACCTGCTTGAGCCTGAATATGAAGTAGTAGGGACTTTTCCCGATGGTGACGCACTTGTAGCGGCGACCGTGTCGCTCGCACCCGATATTGTAGTGCTCGACATCGGTATGCCGAAGCTGAATGGCCTAAATGCCTGTAGCCGGATCAAAAAGCTTTTGCCAAAAACCAAGCTGATCTTTTTAACAATGAACCAGGACACGGAAACGGCGGGTGAAGCATTTCGTGCGGGAGCATCAGGATACGTTCTAAAAACATCGGCCGCCACCGAGTTGGCTGCTGCCATTAGAGAAGTCCTGAGAGGCGGATATTTCGCCACACCGTCTTTAACAGAGGGAATGATGGGTTCTTTTGTGCAGAACTTCAAACGGATGAAAACGGCGCGCGATCTCACCGTTCGGCAGAAAGAGGTGCTTCAATTGCTTCTCGAAGGACGCTCGATGAAGCAGGTGGCGAACGTTCTGAACATCACGCCGCGCACAGTCGCCTTTCACAAATATACAATGATGGAACATCTGAATATCCAATCAAGCGCGGAACTAATTTCTTATGCGATGAATTCCCGGTCATGGGCTTAACAGATGGGTTTGCTTTTTTGACACGGAATATATGTAAAGGCACGGCGACCCCTCTTATCGCCGTGCCTTTACCGATTTTCAGGTAGAATTTTTGGTGGATAAAGCAAAAAACTGTCAGTTCTAACAGTAGATTCGCTTTCGGAGTGCTTCATAATAGGCATGTAGAAATTTTGCTTTTGAGTGCGTCGTAAGCCGCACGGGCAGTCACATAACTAATTTAGGTTTTCCGCCAATGCCGAAACCAAATCCATCAAAAGAACATATCCGCGTTGTAGTGGCGGACGATAATAAACAAGTCCGCGAAAAGGTTGTGCAGCTTCTCCAGCCTCGCTTTGAGTTGGTCGGAGCGGCGGCGGATGGCGGAGCAGCGTTTGAAATGGTCATGCTACTGGAGCCAGAAATTGTTATTCTGGATATATCGATGCCGGTCATGAGTGGGATTGAAGCTGCCGCTAAGATGAAAAGTAAAGGGTCGAAAACCAAAACCGTATTTCTAACCGTTCATGATGATCCGGACTTCGTTCGGGAGGCTTTGAATCTAGGAGCCTCGGGCTACGTCGTCAAATCGCAGATGGCGACTGACCTGTCGGCGGCGATCCGGGCGGCGATCGAAGGCTATTTCTTCATTTCCCCATCTTGCGCATTGTCGGAAGACCTGACTGACAACTAAAATGAAGAATTAGCGGTTTTGCCGCAAGCTATCATTCAACTGTCACAACTAAAGCGACGCAACCGAATCATCCGGACCGGACAGGCTGCGATAGTCGCGCCACTGCTCGTTGGATAGTATCTTTCGCATCGCGCGTTCCGTTTCTTCACTAACAATTTCAAGTTCCTTTCGAAGTAACACGGAATTGAATAAGTAGTTAGTGGCCAACCCGTATTTTTTATCCTTGTCGGTTTCAAATATATCCTGAACATCGTTGAATTCGAATTCTCCTAGATTGAGAAGCTGTCCCAGAAAATTCACATAATCGCCGACAAGATAATTCAGTAACCGTTTTTCCATTCCCGTTCGGGCTGCTCGAAGGGCCACCTTCTGACGTTTCGTAAGAATCACCTTGCGGGTTTCAAAATCTCTCCGCTGAACGATCATTTCTTGCCAGAGTCGATGCGAATATTCCGGCTCCTCCGTGCTAAACCGGGCATATAGCTGAATAATATCGTTGTTTTCCCTATTAATGAGCGGCTTGATTTTCGTAACATCCTGGGAATTCAGCTTGTAACGCTTTTTGACGTCGCTGATTACACGACTCACGGCAAAAACATTGTTGCCTTTTTGAAAATAGGCTTCTTGCGGCAGAACAAATAGCAGCAGCAGTAAAAAGATTGAGGGCAAGGAAACGGATTTTTGCTTAAGAACGTAGATTTTCATTTCGACTCCTTCTCCGGATCCATTTGATTCTGCCGGAACCCGAAATAATGCGATTGCCTTAGAATGCTTCCGTTACACTCAGCGAAAGCGTGTGTCCGTTCCTACCGAAGCCCAGGTCGATGCGATAATTAATGTGGTTAGTCTTGTCGAGCTTGAACCGCAGGCCGACGCCGGCTGCCGGTAAGAGCTCATCAAACCGGAACTTGTCCCAGTGGCGTGCGACGCCGCCGACGCCGGCAAAGCCGACCAGGCCGAGCCGGTAGGGAAGCTCCTTCCGATATTCGACCTGTGTCGCAAACATCCGGTGATTTTGATTTTCTCCGGTCGTATATCCGCGCAGATCACTGCCGCCGAAAAGGCACAGATCAAAAAAAGGCGTCCGGTCGGTAACAGAGCAGGCCATTCCCCGGTAGGCGAGTACCTGCCCTTTGCCGACCGTGTGATAGCCGTTGTACGAGGCCTTGTAAGTTTGATAATTGCGGTTGCTGCCAAGCGGTTTAGCAAAGAAATCGCCCGTGAAATTGAAAGTAGATCCCTTAGTCGGATAAAAGCTATTGTCCGTGGTATCACGCTGAACATGAAAGCCGATTGCGGCGGTCGTCGATTTGAGATCGATTGCCGGGATCACAAATCCGCCGGGAGTTTCTTCTCCGCCCAAAGACGCAGTAAGTTTACGGTACTGATATCGCGGGCCGATAAATATATCCTTTCCGAAATTGCGCATAAACTCGCCGAAGAAAAACGCGCCCGATTGTTTTATAAGTACCGAAACCGGCTCGCTGCCGGGGATGCGGCCGACACCGAAAAAATTGTAATTTGCCCGTCCTTTACCAATGCCGATGGATGCCTGATATTTGTTTTCGCTGAAGTGTAATTTACCGCCAAGCACGAGTCCGCGGCTGCCGTTGCTGGTAAATGCACCGGCCAAACCGATCGAAGACACGGGAGAAGTCTTATCTTTGGGATTTAGTTTAAAAACGTAGCCGGCACCTAAGATCAAACCCGACCCGAAAGCCGGGCTTGTGATCGGGATCGGGGCGAAGATCAAGGTGCCGCGCTTCGGTTTTTTCGGTGGCGTATCGTCGCCCGCGGTTTCATCGGCGGGCGACGGCGAGGGTGTCGGATCCGGAGCAACCGGATCCGTTTGAACTTCAGGAGAGCGGGCCGGAACCTGCCCACTTGTGTTCGTCCCGATTCCGCCCACGAACAAAGACAATACAAATAAAATTGCAAGCCTAGTTAGGGAGCACCGTCTAATGCCGGTTAAAGTACGGGATATTATCTGTTTTGTTGCCATTGTCCTTTGTAATCATCGATAGGTAGGCATTCTCAATTCCTTCGGCCGCCGCGTGAGGCTCCGCCAGACCGCGAACCGCTGCGGCCCGTGGAACCGGCACTACTGCGGTTTGTCGATGAGCCGGACATTTGCGACCTCTGGTAATTCTG
This sequence comes from Pyrinomonadaceae bacterium, assembly GCA_014379075.1. GTDB lineage: Bacteria > Acidobacteriota > Blastocatellia > Pyrinomonadales > Pyrinomonadaceae > OLB17. The sequence continues at coordinate 4,606 of JACMMN010000048.1, forward strand.
AGTCTGCGCCGAACCGCGCTGCCGGTTTTGCATCTCGGAATTTAGACTATTGTAGGTTCCGCTCTGCATTTGCGAGCGGTTAGCGCCAGATGTCGGCCGCGTCGCGGAACTCGTCGATCTTGGCGTCGGTGTGTTAACAGAACCCCAGCCGCTGCCGTTGTGCTGTTCCCACCCGCTGCCCGTGTTTTTATAGACGTTGCCGTCCTTTGCGGCGTACATATCACCACCCGCGGTTTTGACGGCACCACCGCTGCCATACCTTCCGCTGCCCGCAATTGCTTTTGCACCGGAAGTTGACTTCGCCCCGACAACCGTACCTTGCGAGTTCGAGACGTGGCCTGTCCGGACGGCTTGGTTGCCGTTGGACGCAACAGAAGTTCCCCATTGACTGTAGGCATTCGATCCCTGCCTGGTCGCCGCGGCCACGCCGGTGCTCGGATTGTATCCGGATGCTGCGGTTCTCGATCCGTAAGGCGTCGAGACCCTGGCTCCTTGTGCATAAGCTCCGGTGTATGGGTTGTAGACCCGGCCCGCACTTGCGCTTCCATACGGCCCGTAAGCCGACACGCCTCGAGCGTAGGTTCCAGTGTAAGGATTATATCCAGCAGCCCCTGTAATTCCGCCATACGGCCCATATACACCGCGCGCGACTACGTATCCGCCGGTATGATGGTTGTAATAAGCTCCGAC
>JACMMN010000358.1 GCA_014379075.1 Pyrinomonadaceae bacterium
ATCGGTAAACTCCTGCGGATAAGCCCAAACGAGTGTCGGCAAACGAGTTCCTTCCTTATAATTCGGCGGCAAGTAAAGCGTAAATGAAAGATCGACGCCGTCGGCACGTTTGTATTTCACTAGCTGTTTCTTGATTCCACGAACTATCGGTGACGGGTCTTTGAATTCCGTTATCTGTCTGTAGGCCATCGCCGTGCAAATCTGCCCCGCCGGACAAACTTGGCGCAAGTAGATATTCGACGGCTCCGAAATCGATTCCTTTCGCGTCAGGAAATTCATCGCGTTATCGTCCATAACGGCCGCGACGGATTCATATTCCTCAATTCCGGAACGAAATATCTCGTCGGTTTTCAACGTCTGAAGATTCATTCGCCGCAAAAAAGGCCGGTCGCCTTCCGGCGACGCTCCGGTGCCCGTCAGGAAGATCTCATCGCCGTTCTGGCGGATCACGCTGGCGCCGCTTGGAAGAATTTTGGTGACCGGATTGCCAATGTCGCTATACCGGTCATTGATATTAATATCGGAAATCAGCTTCGGAGCAGACGGATTTCGGTAATCGGTCATGAATATCCGCCGACGCTGCGTATCACGGTTGTAGTCGTAGAACCACATCATCCCGGCCTTTTCGCCGAATTGCCTGCCCTGATAGCGATGCTCGGTTTTAAGAAGTTCTTTGGCCGCATTGGTAAACGGAGCTGCCTGCATCATTAATTTGTCGCGCGGTGTGATCTTTTTACGCGGATCGCCGCCGTCGAGGGCTTCCGCCCAAACCATTGTCGCCGGCTCGGTAGGAATCCAGCCATGACTTCTTGGCGAAGTCGTCACGCCCTGCACCGGCAAGCTGTCCTGCAAAGGCACACTCGCCAAAGCGCTGACCAACTTTCCGTCTGAATCCCAAACTTCTATTTTTTTCGGGAATCTCGAAAATGGGAAAAGGTATGAAAACGGCCGCTCTATGCGTGAGACCAATATATATTTGCCGTCCGGCGAAAACTCAGCGGTGTCATAAATAGCAGCAGGGCCGATCTCGCGGACCTTGCCGCCGACATCGATCAACGCAAGCTGCGACGTGGCGTAATATTCAAATAACTTTTCGTCGTTCGGGCTTTTCAGCAGGTCCTGAAACGTCTGCACCGCTCCGCCGCGGCCCGATGTTTCCTGGATATTCGGTTCCGAAGGCGTTAAATTTTGATACGCAGGTGCGGCATTTCGCTTTGCGGGAACGAGGGTTGCTGAAAGAGTTTTCGAGTCTTCCCACGAAAACCCGCCGAATGCTGTATTTATCAGGACATTTTTTATCTTCTGCGCCTTTCCGCTCGTCGTATCGACGATCCAAAGTTCGACACCAGCAGTCGTAACGTTTCCGGCGGCCATATATTTGCCGTCCGGCGACCATACCGGTGAAACGATCTGAGCTCCCGCAGGCAGGCTGACCGTCGTTTCTTTCCCATCCGAAATATTTTTCAGTTTCAGGCTGACCGAATACGGCTGGCGATGCTGTGCGTTCGTATTCGGATTTATCCGCAATCCTGCGAGCCGCAGCATCGGCTGCGACAATTCCGCGATCGGCGGATAACGCAGTGGTTCAAGCAGGGCGATCTTATCCCGCGTCGGCGAGATCGAAGTCGCCGGGATCGCCGCGGCGTTCAGCACATCCATCACGTCCTTCGACGGCTGTTTGTAAGATCCCTGGGCTAACAAACCGATAGGGAGCAAAAGGAACGTGAACAACAATATTATTTTCGATTTCATATTTTTATTTCGGATCGATTAGTGAGATGTAAGCCAAGCTCTCGGCTTTTTGTCGCGTAGCGATCTATGAATTTAGCCGTGGGTTTTAACCCACGGTTAAGCGTAATATGATTTCTCGTCGCGTCAGCGACGATTGATACTAGCGCATATTCAGTTGCCACTAACGCGGCAAGATATCTGTGTTTTATGTTTCCGTGGGTTGCAAACCCACGGCTAAATTCACTCTGTCGCTACGCGACGAAAACAACGACTTGACGCTACTTCGCAGACAAACGGTCAATTATTTTACCCGCGATCATCGGTATCGGTTCTCTCTTCGTCGCGTTATTCTCGGTAAATACCACTAGCACGAATTTCAACCCATTTGGTGTTTCGATATACGCCGCATCATGCCGCGTTTTGCTTGTCCAGCCCGCTTTGGACCAAAGTTTCGTCCCAACCAATTTCTTATCGACCAAAGCCTTTCCGGTAAATCCGTGAGCCTGATCTTCCGGATCCTTGGTCTCGGCAAACGGATCGCGTCTCATCAGGTCCATCATCATCGCGCTTCGTTCCGGCGTAACGAATTTCCCTAAAGCAATTTCCGCAAGCAGCCTTGCCGTCGCGTTCGTCGTCAGCATATTTCGGTTCTGGCCTTTGTAGCCGCGCGATTGCTGCTCGATGCCATAGGCGTCCTCGCAAAAAGTCTTTTGATTTATATTGATATTTTGGTAACCCATCGACGTAAAATACCGATTCACGCGGTTCCGCTTGAACTGCCATTCGTCGAATTCCGCTTGCGGAAGTTCCGCACCGCTCGATGTGCCGGTCAGAACATCGAGTATGTATTGCGTTGCCTCGTTCGATGAATCGACGATCATATCCTTCAATCCGCGTTCCAGTTCCGGCGTCATTTTGACCTTGCCATCTTGGAGCTGCCGGTGAAGCGCCGCCATGTAAAACATCTTCACCACGCTGGCCGGGTAAATGCGCTCTTCCCCGGCTAGATTCACTATCTGCAAATTTTTTGGATCGCGAAGATCGATCAAAGTCGCGGAAATATCCGCCGACTTAAAACCTTCGTACTGCTGTTTCGCCAACATCTCATTGACCGAATCGGTCAAAACCGATTGAAGTTCGGCTGAATAGTTAAAGACCGGTGCTTGATACCCGGCCTCAGCCAAGATCTCGGTCTTTTTATCGGCCTTTTGTGCATAGACGCCCGTAAATAAGATGGCTATGAGCGCAAGTCCCAGAATTGTCCTCGTTGATCTAAACATTAATTTTCCTCAGGTTGTCTTTACGGAAGTTGTTATTCGGAGTATAAACGAAAAGCACTAAAAATTTCCACATTCAAGATTCAAGATTCTAAATTTACGTTCGTCCCCGATCTCAGACCTCGAGTCTGGAATCTTGAATCTTAAATCCGGAACCTTTCAGCCCATCTATGAATGAATCAAAACTCGTCCGCGGCCTCGGACGCTGGGATCTGACCGCGATTGCGATCAACACGATCATCGGCACCGGCATCTTTATTCTCCCGGCAAAAGTTACAGGTTTGATCGGCAGCTACAGCCTGTTTGCCTTCGTCCTCTGCGCCGTCATCGTCGCCTTCATCGTTTTGTGCTTCGCGGAAGTTTCAAGCCGTTTTCAATCAACGGGCGGAATGTACCTGTACGCCAAAGAAGCCTTTGGTTCGGTCGTCGGTTTTGAGGTCGGATGGCTATATTGGGTCGTCCGGGTGGCTACTTTTGCTGCTAATTGCAATGCTTTGCTTATTTATCTGGGATTTTTTATCCCGGGAGCAAACGAAGGTTCTCTGCGGATCGTCCTGATCACAGCCGTCGTCATTTTTATCACGGCCGTTAACATTTTGGGTGTTCGCGAATCGGCCATCATGACAAACATTTTCACGGTCGGAAAGATAGTGCCGCTGCTCGTATTTGCCGCTGTCGGCATGTTCTTTATTCAGCCCTCGAATTTCAATTTCGCGGAAACTCCGCCATACACAAAATTTGCCGAGGCCGTTTTATTGCTGATTTACGCGTATGTTGGCTTTGAGGCCGCCGTTATACCCGCGGGCGAATCAAAGGACCCGCAAAAAAGTATTCCATTTGGCTTGTTCACAGCTCTCGGATTTTGCACGATCCTTTTTCTGATCATCCAGATCGTAGCCATCGGAACTTTGCCGGAAATTGCAGCATCCGATAGGCCGTTGGCTGACGCGGCGGCAAAATTCATGGGTGGGTTCGGAGGAATGTTTATTGCAGTCGGAGCATTGATCTCGATAATGGGAAACCTGAATGGTGGATTTTTGGCTTCTTCGCGAATTCCCTTTGCAATGGCCGAACAACGCGAACTGCCGCAAGTTTTTGCAAACACTCACGAAAGGACAAAAACACCCATATACTCTATTATTTTGACGTCCGCTGTAATTTTGATCCTTACGATCCAATCTACGTTTTTTACGGCAGTAACAATCGCTACGATCACTAGGCTGTTGGTTTATGCGACTACATGTCTGGCCCTGCCCGTTTTCCGCCGTCGAAAAGACGTGCCCGATGCCCAGTTCTCCGCCCCATTTGGAATTGCTGCTGCGGCTATATCTATTTTGCTTATAATTTGGCTTTTATCGAATGTCGACTACAAAAAGGAAGGTTTTGCTATTTTGATAACAGCCGTAATCGGATTCGCCGTCTATTTTTCCTACTGGCTTTTCCGCAAAACTCGTGCGTCTGAAGCGTCATCGGACTGAGACGCTTTGCATCCGGAGGGTTAGCTAAATGGCATATATAGTTCAAAACATGACGCTCATACCGCAGAATTTGACCATGAGCTGTTGGTATGCGAGTTTGCAAATGCTGATCAGATGGAAGGAGGATCAGAAGAAACAAAGCCTTGCACATCTGATCTCACCGGAACATGACACCCAATGCGTAAAGCTGCGCGATTCAAACGGCGGTATCGGTAATTCCGTTATCGTCAATATGGCTAAACGAATTGGCCTGAAAACCGTTCCGCCCGTCTGCATGACAGCCGACACCCTGGAAGGATGGCTCGAATCGTACGGCCCGCTTTGGGTGAACGGAACTTCTCATATAGTAGTGATCGCTGGAATAATGTGGATGCCGGGGCTCGGCCATCAGGTTCTGGTTTACGACCCATCGCCCGTCGGCCTCGGGTCGATCGAGTGGCGAAGCCTCTCAGGATGGTATGAAGGGGGGAAAGTAGATTCCCGAGACACGGGTGCCGGCGTTGAGACCATTTTTCTATATGTACCCGACGATATTTGACGGGAAATACTTGCGGGGTCAGATGATGACGAAGACTATTTAAAGACACCTTCGCCCAGAAAATTCTCTCGCAAATAACTTATTGTATCCTGCAAAGTTTCCTGCGGATCGCGCGGCGCAAAACCTAGTTCTTCTTCAGCCTTCGCCGAATCGAAATACCAAAAATACTCGGCCTGCTCGACTTCATTTGAAGCGACAGGCGATGCCTTGCCCCAGTGTTTGTAAACAGAACTGATAAAACCCGATCCAGCCATGGCAAGTTTTTTCGGCAATTTCAGCATTGGAGCCGAAACACCTGACAGTCTTTCCAGCCGCCCGAAGAAATCCGGGAAAGTCATGTTTGCCGCTCCAAGCAGATATTTTTCCTGATGGACGCCTTTCTCCAAGGCATTGATAAATGCGTTAGCGGTATCGCGGGCATCGACAAAATTCAGGCCCCCGCTCGGAGAGTATGGAATCTTGCGGGCCAGAAAATCGAGGACAGGCTTGGTCGAACTCAGCCGCTCGTCGCCTTCGCCGAGCAGCAGCGAAGGATTCAAAATAACAAGTTTCAAACCCTCACCGTCGAAACTCGCGAGCGCTGAGCGTTCCTGATAATACTTCGACGCGTAATAAGCCCAACGCGAAAACACCTCTACCGGCTGCGGAAAAGTTTCGTCAACGATCTGCTCGTCTTCGCTGACCGCAATCGTCCCACTAGACGAAGCCAGGACGATGGTTTTCACGCCGGCCTCCTTTCCCGCTTCGCACAACAGCCGCGTTCCCTCAACATGAATTTTATTCATCGCGGCGGCATCTTCATTATCGCGGGAAACTTTGCCCGCAAGATGAAAGATTGCGGAGCAATTCTTGACAGCCTTCGCGACATGTTCGGGCTTAGTTACGGAGCCTTCAACGGCCTTCACGCCCGAATCCTTCATCCATTCCGGCACGCTCGATGCCATGACCCGCAAATGCTTCTCGCCGGCATCCAGAAACTGCCGTACGATGTGCGTCCCGAGAAATCCGGTGCCGCCCGTTATTAAGATCTTTTTTTCCGCCTTAGTAATCCCTTTTGTCTTTGACATACGATCTTTTATTTCCACGTTTTTCTAATCGGATGAGCCTCGGTATTGAATACGATCTTCTTAAAATCCAATGTCTTTTCCGGTGCGAACAGTAAGTAAAAATACTTAAATGTCTCCGCAAAAAGAAAACTTTGCATCGAGTCCGATTTTTCCTTGGTCACAACACTTTTCAAAGCTGCGTAGCCTTCTTCCGTCTTGCAGTGTTTGACGAAATCATCCCACATCGATTTGCCCATCGCCAGGTACTTAGGGTCTTTCGTATATTGATAAAGGTAATACGTAGATTCGATAATTTCCGGCCGCAGCGGATATCCGGCGTGCTCGACTTTCATCGTCTGATAGTTAAAAACTTCCGGTTCGATGCCGTTTGCATTCCACATTTTGAACGAAGAATCCTGCAATCGTTTTGCCCGATTTAAATCTCCTGACAACGCCAGCACGGCCGGGAAGAATGCATCCAAACCGCCATAGGTCGTTTCGGTCCGCTTTCCAGTATTCATATCGGCGTGGCCATACCAGAGTTCGCCGCGCGGCTCATCAGCGAGATATTTGTTGATCGCAACAATTCCTTCTTCCCACATTTTTTTACAATCCTTATCGTCAAAAAGGATCGCGCATTTCAGAAGGTATTCGTAATAAGAATCGATCTCGGCGCTGATGTGGCTGTCGGTATTCGTCCATTTACCGGTCTCGACATTGATGTTCGTCCCGACCAGTCCGATTTGTGACCGGCGGTTATAAGTCTCTACCAAAGCACGTTTCGCCTTGTCGTAAAAAATTGGCTTATTCGTCAATTTACTCAAGGTGCCGAATTCGATCAGCAAAGTCCCCGTTTCAGCCGGATTGGATACCTCGCCTTTTACCTTGCCAGTCTTGAGATTGACCGACTTATACGGCATTCCGGTCGGCGAATCGAACACCGGCAGCAGCCGCGTCCCCAGTTCCTCCGCCAAAATCAAAAGCTTTTTGTCGCCCGTGATCTGATAAGCCGAAAGCAATCCGCCCAGCAGGCGTATAGTGATCTCAAAATTCTGGACATACATGTCCTTATCGAACGACAGATTATCGGTAATGTATTTCCGCGTCTTGTCGCCCTCGTCTTTAAATCCCATCAAATAAATCGTATCCAGCGAATCGACCGGCGTCATCAGCAGCGGCTCGGCGTACCAGTCTTTGTAAGATTTGCTCAGCGGCTTCAGATCATCGTGGCCCCAGGCGTATTTTTTATAGCCATCCCAAGCGTGGAGAAACTCTCGCTGAACATGCCCGGCAGTTTGTTCGCGATCGGCCTTTTTTGCTTGTCCGGGCACATGCAGCGGCGCCGCAAATGCCAAAGCGGCCATTCCAAATACGAAAACATAATGTAAAACAAACCTGCTATTATTCATCGATCACCGGCTCCTGTTTCCTCGTCTTTCGTCGTTCTGCCTTCCACGTTTTTCTTATCGCCGCGACGTCGAATTTATCGCGTTTCCCATCCCGCATATTCTCGATCTCGTGTTGCACACGGGCGGCGATCAATCTGTAAGCTTCCGTATTCGGAACACCTTCGGTCATGCTGACGAGTTCATCGTATTCCAAAAATTTACCGACCTTCGCTCCGATCTTGGCACCCAGACTGTCTTTGGCCGGAATCGTCATTCCCTTCGGAAACGCATCGAATGTTCCCCAGATGTAGATAGGCAGAATTCCGATCTTTTGATTCAGAGCGAGGTAGCCGATGATCGGTTTGAACTCGGAAATATCGCCGGTCGTCGAACGCGTACCCTCGGGAAATATCAGGGCGTTGTAGCCTTCGTTCAATATCTTCGTGACGTGACGCAGCGATTGCCGCAGGCTTCCGGTGCGTTCGATCGGCACGAGCGTCGTGAAATTATTCATGTACGCCCGCTTATATTTCGTATCGAACCAATAATCCGCTGCCGCGACCGCCACCGTTTGCTCGGCCACACCGGGACCGAGAGCCTTTTTGAC
>JACMMN010000049.1 GCA_014379075.1 Pyrinomonadaceae bacterium
ATTGTTTTCGTTCGGTGATGTCGATCATAAAGCCGTGGATTCTTGACGCCTTTCCGTTCTCCCGTTCGACGCTGACGATATCGTTGATCCAGACGATTCGGCCGTTGGCGGCGATCATTCGATACTCATACTGAAACTGGTTAGTGCTCCGTAGGAATGCCGCGGATCGAGCAAGTGTTGTTTCCCTGTCGTCAGGGTGAATATGAGAGATCCAGAAATCAGGCTCAAGCCACACTTGTGCAGGGTAGCCCAGCATTTGTTCCGCTTGTTCGCCGACATGCGTTAGAATCCGGCTCTTTGCGCACGCTTCCCAAGGTATAATGTTCGTTGTATCCAAAAGGCGTTGGAGACGTTCCTTGTCCCTCATTAAGGAAGTATTTGCCAGCTTTTCAAGCGTTATATTGTCATGGCTGACCAGTATCATTACCCTGCCATCATGATTGGGAAAACTAAAGGATGCAGCATGGATTCGAAACCAAACCGGCTCCGCGACTGCGGTACACCGGTATTCCATTTGGAAATCGATCTCGGATTTGTCGATTATGCGGTTGATGCCGGCCACGATCGCGGCCAGGTCTGACGGTGCGGCGGCCGCTGTTCCTTTATGCAGATCGAAATACCTGCATCCGATGCCATATTCACGGGCGACAACACCGGATTGCGATGCAAACTGCCGCCACGCCCTGTTGACATAACGTATAGTCTGGCCTTCGTCCAAGATTGCAATGTTCGAGCCGGATGCGTCGATCAGATATTGCAAATCAACATACGCCTTGCTATCCGCACTCGAATCGTTGCCAGCGGCCGGGCAGGCGTCCAGGAAAATTTCGGTTCGAAAAGAACTGGGAACTTGTAAAATGTTCTTGTTCAAGCTATAGCTCCTGATTTGCATCTCGTTACCTCGGGAAAAATTTGCTGTCTTAAGAGAAAAAGCATATATCGGTTACGGCGCTTTGATCACTTCATTGCCACCGATCTGCGAGAGCAGTTTGAAGTCTATTTTTGCGGGAATGCCGACGGCTGCCACCAGGCCGAGCAGCACCGCGAAGTTATCGCCGTTTCGATGATCGTTCCAATTGGCCTCAGCTTCCCATTCCTCGATCAGGATAAGAGAGTTTTCATCTCCGCTTTCCTCGTAAAGGCGATAATTAATACAGCCCTTTTCACTTCGTATTCGCTGCGTAAGCGGGGAGATCGTTTGGAAAAACTCCCTTCGGCTTTCCGGACGGACTGTAACTCTGGTCGTTGTGACCATTACCTTTGCTTTCTCAATATTGTTCATAAGCCAACACACGGATACATAGGTTTGAGTGCAAAATGCGTCTCATTCGAGCTCATTCAAATAAATTCAAGTTGAGATCAGTTTGTAATAATGCAATTGGTGTGCACGAATTCGGCGGGCGCTGGCAATTCTCCGTAACATATTGTTTCTGCTGTGTTTAACAGAACAGATAAATTGTATTTAACTACTTTTGGCGAACCGAAAATCCGTGGAATACAACGGAATTGCGGCATTTAGCGGTTTAATGTATGCCGTGATACATTGGGGGGCGTTGGCGGGGTAATAGATTCTTCTAAAAAAAGGAATTAACCGTCGGGATTTCTATGTTAGGCAGGATCGGGAAAAATCAAGAAGGGTGTGCAGTTATCCGCCATTCGTGGAAATTGACTTTTTCGAGATGTTGAGTTTAGCCATTCTGGTGCGTAGGGTGCTTGGATTCAGCCCTAATATATTGGCCGCGCCGTTAGCGCCTTCGATCTTCCAACCGGTATTCCCTAGGACCTGCGAGATATATTTTCGCTCGACCGTTTCAAGGGTCTCTATCGACGATGCATCGCCATTCCCGTTCTTATGAGCATCGAAATTCTCCATTACCCGAAGATTATCGTTTTGCGTATTGATCACCGAGCGTTCGATAACATTGGCAAGTTCCCGGATATTTCCCGGCCATGAATGGGCGGAAAGCGCACGAAGCGTAGAAGGTGAGATCGAGCTGATCGTTTTTCCGACCTTCTTCGAAAAACGGGCCGTAAAATGTTCGACCAGTTCGGGGAGATCTTCTTTCCGGTCGCGGAGCGGCGGAACGGTTATCGGGAATACATTAAGACGGAACAAAAGGTCCTCTCGAAAGTTCCCTCTTTTAACTTCATTTTCCAGGTTGCGATTGGTTGCGGCAATAATTCGAACATCGGCCTTTATGGTCTTGGAACTTCCGAGACGTTCAAACTCGCCTTCCTGAATCACGCGAAGGAGCTTGACCTGCAATTCAAGCGGCAGCTCACCGACTTCGTCGAGAAAGATCGTCGCTCCATCGGCCAACTCGAATCGGCCTATCTTGCGTGCCGACGCTCCGGTAAACGATCCGCGCTCGTGCCCGAAAAGCTCGCTTTCGATCAAACTAGCCGACAGCGCCGCGCAATTAACCTTTACCAGCGGACGATTGCTGCGCCCGCTCGAACTGTGGACGGCCCGCGCAACCAGTTCCTTTCCGGTTCCGGTCTCGCCGGTTATCAATACAGTTGCATCGGTCGGAGCCACTTGTTCGATCTTGAAAAGAACGTACTTAAGCGCGTCGCTGTGGCCGATGATCTCGTCAAAGTTATGTACCAGCTTGATTTCTTCCCTGAGGTAAATGTTTTCTTGATGGAGTTCATTCTTCAACTGGTTTATTTGTTCGAAAGCCACCTTTAACGACTGCTCCGTAGCCTTCAGGTCGGCGATGTCGACGACACAACCAACAAAACCAACGAATTCCCCATTTGAAGCAAAGCGGGGCCTGCCCGCATCGTAGGCCCAGCGGAACTCGCCGTCGGCACGCCGAAGCCTGACCTCCATAGTAAAAGGCTCTCGGCGCTCGTACGCTATGGTGTATGTATCAATGCAATTCTGACGATCCTCTTTGTGGACACAGTCCAACCAGCCCTCGCCAAGCAGATCTTCCATCGTACGCCCGGTGAAATCAAGAATAAATTGATTAAAAAAGGTGCAGCGCATTTCGGTATCGGCGATCCAGAGCATGACCGGGGAGTTGTCGGCCATCAGCCTGAATCGTCCTTCGCTCTCGCGAAGTGCTTCTTCGATGTTTTTCCGTTCTGTAATGTCCTGAAGCGTGCCGCGCATTGACACGCTTTCGCCCTCCCTTCGAACCTCGCCGCGGGCACTCGCCCATATATGGCGACGATCGTCACGAACCAATTCGAGTTCAAGCTGATAAGGCGTGCAGGTTTGTAAGGCATTGGACACTGCCAAATTGGTTTGCAGGCAAAGGAGGTTTTAGCAAGCAGGCAAATCTACGCTATTTTGAACGGTTTGTACAAAAAATTGCTGACGAATATGCCCACGAACTTCGCTACGTGATTACACTCAACGAGCCAAATGTCTATGCCAGCTTTGGCTATCTGACGGGCACATGGCCGCCTGGTGAAAAGAAAAGGACCAGTTTTCTCAAG
>JACMMN010000359.1 GCA_014379075.1 Pyrinomonadaceae bacterium
GTAGATCTTTTTGCCGTCGGCGGAGATCTCGGCGAAATTATGGCGAACTTTTGGGTCGTTCGTGAGCTGCTTGACGCCGGTTCCGTCCGGTTTCATCCAGAAAAACTGCGTGTTCTCATTACCGCCGACGGCTTTTCCGTAAATGATCCCGTCGCCATCGGGCAGCCATTTTACAAAGCTGATGTTGTCGCTGTAATTCGTTAACTGTTTCGGGTTCACGCCCGGCAGATCCAAAACCCAAACCTGATTCGTTCCGGTGATATTCGTTAGATAAGCCATCCGCTTGCCATCCGGCGAAAACGCGGGTGAACCGGCCGAGCGTATATTCAGATACTGCTGGATCGTATAATTTTGAGCGAGGCCGGAAGCCGAAAAGACAAGTAAGACGAAAAAGGCGAAAATGCTTTTCTTCATAGTTCTCCGAAACAAAAAAAGGATAATGAAACTTTCGCCTCATTATCCACTATTTTCCGATTGATTTTCAATCATCGCCGTCAATGGTTCAGCTCCACATATTAGGCGGCTCAACCTCTTCGCTTGCAAATGAACGAAGCAAGCCGCATTGTTCGCAACGGTAAGTTTCCACCGACCGGCATTCCTTTCCGCCGGTTTTTACACCAGTCCAGAACGATTTCTCAGGCCGCCCTCTAACCCAGCGCGGCACTAGGCGTCCGCCGTAGGTCATATCGAGAATAAACCCTTCGACCATAATTCCGTTGCAGTCCGGGCACATCTTCGGAGTATCCGTCATAGCAGTAGCTAAAAATCGATCTTTTTATTCTCGCCGTAGCTCGCTTCCTGACCGGTCGCCAAGGCTTTGACGAAGCCGAATATCTCGACCAGCTTGCTAGACGGTGCATCCCAATATTCCGCGTGCTCGACCGAAACCTTCAGCAGACACAGATGCGGATCGTCCAAACCTTCCGGAAACCAGGCCTTTAAAATAGGACTCCAGTATTCTTCGATCTTCGCACGGTCTTTCGACATTTCGGCTCGGCCCGAAACCGAAACATAAGTATTGTCGTCCGGCTTTGAATAGGCGACGTTAACGCGATTGTCCTTCTCGATCTCTTCGACCTTGTGCGTGTTGTCGCTGGTAAAAAACCAGAGATCGCCGTCGAAATCGAAATCTTGCGTGGACATTGGCCTGCTTCGCAAATGGCCGCCGTCCATCGTCGTCAACATACAAAAATCTATATCCTCGGTCAATTCCTTTAATTTATTGATTGATTCTTCTCGTGTATTTTGCATATTTCACCGTTCCTTATATTAGAAATTTGTCCGATAATCAGACAGTCGAGGTGAAGTATGCAAACTTCATTCCTGTTCGAGGATCAGCTTTTGGCAAAGTTCGCTGGCGATCGGGGTTCTAAAACGGTATTCGATAGTTCCCGTCCAGTCGTCGTTAAAAAGCGACGCATCGAAACAAGCAAGAAGTGTATTTTCGCTTTCCACGGAGAATTTCAACCCTCGAAAGCGCACGTCAGTCAGCAGGACATCAATAATCGGATGTCGAAGACGCAGAGCCAGCAGCCGGGTTTTGGTTAGAACTATCGCGGAGGAGAACCACTGTCGCTTCCAGTTACTGTACCGGCCGGGAGCACGGAAATTGAGGTATGTGACAGTGCCGCGAATACTTTCATCGAACAGCACGATGCCTTCGCGTTCAATCTCGGCTCGAACGTTTGTTGGAATCTTTCCGATTCCAAATATTTGATAAAGTAAGGTCTTTGCCATAGGTGTGGCGGCTCTTATCGCTCCCAGTTCTTACGGTCTATTAGCTCGTATGGTCGTGGACAATTCGCCAACTGTCTCTAAATTTGCGAAATATCAGCGTGAATTTGCCTTTCGGGTTATCCTTTTCTCGAGCCAGTGACCAGCTTCCGAGCACGACGGCCGCGTCTTTCGAGATCACATTTACCGAGACATCGCCAAATTTCAACGCTCCCATTTTTGCCTTTGTATCGTAGCTTTTCTTGTAGCGGTCGAGTGTCTGCTGCCAGCCACGGGTGATGTTGTCGCCGGAAACGAATATGAGGTTTTCCGAATTCCAGTAGCCTTTCATAAAGCTGTCGATGTCGCCGCGGTTCCAGGCTGCGGTCTGCTCATCCATCACGCTGATTATGTCCGATTCGATCTTCACCTTTTCCTTTTCGTTTTGAGCAAAAACCGCTACTGAAAAAAGAAGAATTGCCAGCGCCACATTTAAGGTTTTCATAGTGTTATCGGGGTCATAAAGTAAAAATGGCGACAGCGAAACATCGCTATCGCCATCAATATGCGAGCGAGTTTCCTATTATTTGTTGGTGGTCGCTTCCTTTTGCTTGTCTGTAAGAGCGATGCCCATCTTCTCGAGCGTTATCTGATTCAGCGTGCCCGTTACTTTGATTTCGCTGGCTTCCTGAAACTTTTTCAAACCTGCACGGGTCGCGTCATCGAGTTTTCCCGTCTCATCACCTGAATACATCGATTTCGCCTTAAGCATTCGTTGGGCTTCAAGGATCTGATCTTTGGTCGCTCGGAAGATAACTCGTTTTGCTTTATCGTCGTCAGGCGCGGCAGACGATAATTTAACAGGTTCTTTAACTTTCTCGCCATCAGCTGAGGCATAGGAATTTTCGGATACGGGTATAAGTTTTTGGTTTTCCGTCAATTCAATTCCCATTTTTTCGAGCGTGGCCCGATTAAGCGTACCGGTTTCCTTAAGTCCATTGTCCTTTTGAAATACTTTGATCCCAGCCCGGGTTTCATCATTGTATGTACCGCTTGCCTCGCCCGTGTAGATGGTTTTCGCCTTAAGCATAGCCTGAACTTCCTTTATCTGCTCTTTTGTCGGGCGAAAAACCGGCCCGCGAGTCGATTTCGCCGGAGCAACTGCAGGCATGGGCTTGGGGCTGCTCTGCTTTTCCGCTATGGTCGTTGTCGGTTTTGCCTCAGGCGTGGTCGATTGGGCGTCCACAGCGACCCCGCACGTAAGTGTCACTATGAAAAGTAAAAATACTTTTTTCATCAATATTCCTCCGAAAAAGTGTCTAATAGGGTTCTAGATTTCAAGAGACGAAATAACAAAAGACGCAAACAACCGGCGTTTTCGGGAGATTTCGAATTTACCCTTGAATTTGTTTCAGAAGTATCTGACTAAATGGAATTTGTGTCAAGATAATTTACCGGATTTAAAAGATTTACTTGCTGAATGAATGTTCATTCAGTTATACTATCGGCAACTAAATTCAATCGATTTTGGATCAATTAAAATATGAATATTGGAAAAGCCGCAGTCTTGGGTGCGGGAACAATGGGTGCCGCAATAGCTGCTCATCTAGCGAATGCGGGCATATCGACCTTGCTCTTGGACATTGAGCCTCGCGAATTGACCGCGGATGAACATGCAAAAAGCTTAACGCTTGATTCGCCGCAGGTAAGAAACCGTATTGCAAACGCGGGATTTGCCGGGCTTGTCAAAACGCGACCCGCTGCCTATATGCTTGGTGACAACTCCAAGCTGCTGATGGTTGGCAATTTTTCCGACGACATGGCGAAGATCAAAGATTGCGATCTGGTGATCGAAGCGGTGGTCGAGAACCTTGAAATAAAGCACAAGATATTTGCTGAGGTTGAAAAGCATCGAAAAAAAGGAGCGGTCATCGCGTCCAATACAAGCGGCATTCCCATCGCGTCGATTGCCGAGCCTTTTTCCGAGGATTTTAAGAAACATTTTCTCGGCATCCATTTTTTCAACCCGCCGCGGTATATGAAGCTGGTCGAGGTGATCCCGACCGAATGGACGGACGGCGTTATCGCCTGCAAGGTTTTCGGTTTTCTCGATCAACGGCTCGGCAAAGGCGTTGTTTCGGCAAAGGACAGGCCGAATTTTATCGCTAATCGCATCGGCGTTTTCGGGATGATGGCGACGATCCACGAGATGATAGCGATGGGCTTTAGGCCTACGGAAGTCGATCAGATGACCGGAAAAGCGATTGGACATGCTTCATCAGCGACGTTCAGAACGTCTGATCTGGTTGGCTTAGACGTTACTGCTCATGTGACCACAAATCTTTATCCGGCCGTTCCCGACGACGAGGATCGCGAAGTTTTCCAGTTGCCTGGTCTCATCAAAACACTCTTAGATAAGAAATTGCTAGGCGATAAGACCAAGGGCGGCTTTTACAAAAAATCGAAAAATGCGGAAGGCAAAACGGAAATTCTGGAACTCGACTTGTCGACTTTTGAATACAAGCCGCAGGATAAGACAAAATTTCCATCGCTCGATGCGGCAAAGCAGATCGAAGATATGCCGAAACGGGTCAAAACTCTCGTCTGGGGCGATGACCGTGTTGGTGAGTTTCTGTGGAAAACAACATCGCGGGTGTCGCGTTACGCCGCCAACCGAATTCCGGAAATTGCGGATACTATCGTCGAAATTGATAACGCGATTAAGTGGGGATTTGGCTGGGAGATCGGTGTCTTCGAGGCTTGGGACGCAATCGGCGTGCGAGAATCGGTCGAGCGGATGAAAGCTGAAAATCAAGCTGTTCCCGAAAATGTGCAGAAGATGCTCGATTCGGGAGCGGACACATTTTATAAGAACGAAATTGGACAGCGTTCGTTCTACGATCTGGTCGCGGGTGAATATAAACCGATGCCCGACCGCTCGGGCGTGATGGTTTTGAAATCGGTGAAAGAGCGGACGGGCGTTATTAAAACGAATCCTGGAGCGTCGCTTATTGATTTGGGCGATGGTGTTGCTTGTCTTGAGTTTCATTCAAAGATGAACTCTATTGGCGGTGATACGGTTCAGATGATGAATTTCGCCATTGATGAGGTCGAGAAGAATTTCAAGGGCTTGGTCGTCGGCAATCAGGGCGGGAATTTTTCTGCCGGTGCGAACATTATGATGCTGCTTCTGGCGGCGCAGGAAGAGGAGTGGGACGACATCAATATGATGGTGAACGCTCTGCAAAAAGCGGTGATGCGCCTGCGGTATTCGGCGAAACCTGTGGTGACGGCACCATACGGCCTGACGCTCGGCGGCGGGTGCGAGATAGCGATGCACGGCGATAAGGTGCGGGCGGCTGGTGAAACTTATATCGGATTAGTGGAAGTCGGCGTCGGTTTAATACCGGCTGGCGGCGGTACAAAGGAAATGACGATGCGGGCGATGGACGCGGCAAAGCGGACGCCGGATGCCGATCCACTCGCGTTTTTGAAAAAGACTTTTGAACTGCTGGGTATGGGCAAGGTCGCGACTTCGGCACAGGAAGCAAGGTCTTGGGGATTTCTGCGTGATTCGGACGCGATCTCGATGAACGGCGACAGGCTGATAGCGGATGCGAAACAAGAAGTTTTGAATCTCGATGCTTCGGGCTATGTCCAGCCGGTTCAGCGAACGGATATTCTAGCTCTCGGCGAATCGGCGCAGGCGGCGATGAAACTGGCCCTGCATATGATGAAGCAGGGCGGATTTATTTCGGATCACGACGCTCTGATCGGAAAGAAACTGGCAAAAGTAATGAGCGGCGGCGATTTGAATCATCAGACTTATGTGAGCGAACAGTACCTTCTAGACCTCGAACGCGAAGCTTTCGTTTCGCTGTGCGGCGAAAGAAAAACGCAGGAAAGGATCGGGGCGATGCTGAAATCGGGCAAGCCGTTAAGAAACTAGAATTATCGTATCAGGGCAGGTTTTTCACTTTTTTCTGATTGGAGGAAAACTATGGACGATAGAATTAAACACATTACGGAAGAAATGCGGAAGGTTTCGGACGAAGCTCTTGAAACTTTCGGCGGCCTTTCGGCGGAGCAATTGAACTGGAAACCTTCTCCGGATAGCTGGAGCGTAGGTCAATGTTTCGAGCATATTATCAAGACGAATCAGGAGTTTTACCCTGAGTTCGAAAAGCTCGCGGCTGGAAAGCGAAAAAATTCGTTTTGGGAAAACTGGTCGCCGTTTACGGGCTGGGCAGGACGTTTTCTGATAAATGCGGTGTCGGTTGACTCAAAAAAGGCGAAGGCACCATCGAAAAGGATCGTGCCGCCCAGCGACATCGAGCCGAACATAATCGAGCGTTTCGCAAGTCATGTGGATGAAGTAAACACAAAGGTCGAGGCGTGCGCCGAAGTGGATTGCAAAAAAACCGTCGTGACGTCGCCTTTTCTGGCTGTCTTTACATACTCTCTCGACGATGCGTACACGGTGCTGGTCGAACACACGAAACGACATTTCCGGCAGGCAAAACGCGTCATGGAGACAGAAGGATTTCCGGCTTCCGAGCCTGCTGGAATGTATGTGCAGACAAATTAGCGTATGCCGGAAAGTCTCAAGAGCCGGATGTTTCGCTGGAAGTTTAATCTTTTTCCGGCGTATCGCGGCAGCGGCGGACGGGTGACATATATTTCGGACGATTTTATGGATGTTCGGGTGAAGATCCCGCTCAACTGGCGGACGCGAAATTATGTCGGGACGATCTATGGCGGCAGCATGTATTCGGCGGTCGATCCGATCTATATGCTGATGCTGATCGGGATTTTAGGCAGCGAATATATCGTTTGGGATAAAGCCGCGAAGATCAGGTTTAGGAAGCCTGGGAAAGACACTTTATTTGTGAAATTTGAATTAACGGCGGATGAGATAATTGAGATCAAACGGCTGGCGGAAACCGAAAGATCGGTCGACCGGATTTACAATCTGGAATTAAAAGATAAAGCAGGAGCCGTTCACGCGGTGATCGAAAAGACATTATACATAGCGAAAAAGGGAAGTAAATGATCGATTTTGGTAGATACGCGTTCATATTCGATATGGACGGAACGCTCGTTGACAACATGCATGTTCATACCGACGCGTGGAAAATACTGCTCGAGGAAAACGGCGTGGAAATGGACACGCAGAAATTTCTTGTGGCAACGGCTGGTCGGACGAACCGTGAAATTATTCCCGAAGCTTTCGGAGAGATCAGTCAACAGCGCATTTCCGAACTCGCAGAGCGTAAAGAATCGCTTTACCGCGAAAAATTTCTGCCGGACAGAAAGCCGGTCGCGGGTGCAATCGAATTTTTGACGGAATCCCGGGAACTCGGAATAAAAATGGCGGTGGCGACCGCAGCCCCGAACGCCAATATGGAGTTTATACTGGACGGTCTCGATATGCGGCAGTTTTTTCAGGCGGTGACGACCGCGGCGGATGTAAAATTCGGCAAACCTGATCCGGAAATGTTTCTGAAATCAGCAGAGAAACTCGGCGTCGAGACAGGAAACTGCCTCGTTTTTGAAGACGCTATCGGCGGTTTCCAGGCGGCACACCGGGCGGGAATGAAGTCGATAGGTATCGCGACGGTTAATTCAATCGAAGATATTTTGACGCAGGAGTCAGTCGTTGAAGCCCACACGGATTTTACGGGCCTGCGGGCGAAAGGCTTGATAGAAAAATATTTTCCGAATATTTCAAATTAATCAGAGGAGCACGGTTTAATGAGAATAACTACATTTTTTCTCTTGATTTTTACGGGCATTTTGGCCGGGTGTAATTCGAAGGGCGAGCCGGTCGAATTTACAAAGGCCTGCGATCAAGCGAACGAAAAGAAGGTGATCGAGCTTACCGGGTTTATAAGAGATAAAGGCGGTGTGTTTTGCTCGAACATCGGCGGCGGCAGATTGGAATGCGGTTTTACGCTCACTACCCAATTGGGCGAAGAAACGGGTGTCAAAGCCGAAATCGAGCAGGGAACCGGTGCAAACACTGTCGAAAAACTGCCGAGCGGATTCAAGAAGGAAGACATCAGAATTCACGATAACAACGGCGACATAATCGCCCTTTCGGATAAGGTGAAGCTGACCGGAAAAATGAGCATCGGGCCGAATAGCACGCCGTGCTTTATGCAGGTGACGAAGATCGAAAAATAATGGAACGGTGCGGATGGGCGAAAAATGGGTTGGCAATTGCGTATCATGACGCGGAATGGGGCGTGCCTCTGCATGACGACCGCGGGCTGTTTGAATTTTTGATATTGGAAGGCGCGCAGGCCGGATTGAGCTGGGACACGATCCTTCGTAAACGCGAGAATTATCGGAAGGCTTTCGATAATTTCGATGCGGTGAAGGTAGCTGAGTACGATGAATCGAAATGTGCTGAACTCTTGCTGGATGAAGGAATTATCCGCAATCGTTTGAAGATCGCTTCCGCGGTAGCAAATGCAAAGGCGTTTTTGAAGGTTCAAGATGAATTCGGTTCGTTCGATAAATATATTTGGGATTTCGTGAACGGTAATCAGATTGACAACGGCTTGGCGGACATATCCCAAGTCCCGGCCAAAACTGAGTTGTCGGATGCTATTAGCAAAGACTTGAAAAAACGCGGCTTTAACTTCGTCGGCTCGACGATAATGTACGCGTTCATGCAGGCGACCGGAATGGTTAACGATCATGTGAAGACGTGTTACCGGTATGAAGAAATTGCCCGCGAAATACGCGAAAGTCCGCGAAAATGAGGAAGGACGTTGAAACGCCCTGTTGATCTTGCTCGAAGCTGACCACGCCGTAAACGACGTGGCTATGCGCCGCGAAACGCGGGAAGCCGGTTGAAACAGGCTGGGTAAATGGATCGTGAGATTAGTGAGGTTGTATGAGAGCGGTGAAACGAATTTATCTGTTGATAGCTTTTGTGACTGTTTGCGTGGTTTTGGTTCTCTCTTGTTCGGGCGAAAACAAAAATAAAGATCCTACTTCATCAGCGGACCAAATTTCGATTGCAGACGCAAACACTAATAATTTTGATGTTGCGGAGATTGAACAGAACCGGGATTTGTGGACAAGTAAGAACATTCAGAATTATAAAATGATTATTGGAGCGGAAGGCTTTCTAACTAATTTTCCGGAGCAGGTTTTGGTTGAAGTGCATAGTCATCGACTGAAAACAATCAAATCGCTTTCAAAGACCGGAAAGAATCATACGGAGGCTTATAAGGAATTTAATACCGTAGAGAAATTATTTGATTTCATCGACCGCGCACAATCCAAGAAACCTTATAGGCTGTTTCTCCGATATGACGAAACTTTTGGTTATCCAACGATGATTGATCTCGACGATAGTCCCGGTACTGATGACAGATTGATATTGAATGTAGTTAGTTTGGAATCTAATAAAGAGTGAAAGACTATGAAAGAAGCAGTAATTGTATCGGCCGTGCGAACGGCTGTGGGGAAAGCACCGAAAGGGACTTTGAAGAATACGCGGCCGGACGATCTGGGTGCGGCGGCGATTCGGGAAGTGGTAAATCGTGTTCCGAATCTTGATGTGACGCAGATCGACGACGTTATTATGGGCTGCGCTTTTCCGGAAGCGGAGCAGGGGATGAATGTCGCGCGAACGGCTATGATCGCGGCTGGCTTGCCGGTCGAAACGAGTGCGATGACGGTTAATCGATATTGTTCGTCCGGTTTACAAACAATTGCACTGGCAGCAGACCGGATCAGGACGGGCGGAGCAGATGTGATCGTCGCGGGCGGACTGGAGACAATGTCGATGATCCCGATGGGCGGAAACGTCGTGCGGCCTAATCCGGCTCTTGTTGATACGTATCCGGATTATTATTTGAACATGGGTTTGACGGCGGAGAATCTTGCGAAAAAATATGAGATCACACGCGAGCAGGCGGATGAATTTTCGCTCCAATCGCATCAGAAAGCGGCAGCGGCTATTCAATCGGGCAAATTTAAGGACGAGATCGTGCCGATGACGGTTTTTGTTGACGAATTCGA
>JACMMN010000360.1 GCA_014379075.1 Pyrinomonadaceae bacterium
CCGGCTTTGTGGGAAATGCTGCACCGGCGGATAAAAACGCGGCTTCGCGAACGCGGCGATTGGGTCGCCGATTTGGCCGACAACGTGATCGAATTCAACGCCTGGATTCGCGATAACACGCCGTTTAATTTCGGCCCGATCGTCTTTTTTCCGATTCACGAAGGCATGGGCGGGAAGATGCGGTATCTAATATCGGGCGGCTCAGCGCTGTCGGAAAAGGTGCAGAAGGATCTGCACGGGCTTGGTTTTACGGTTTTGGAAGGCTACGGATTGACCGAATCTTCACCGGTTTTGACGGTCGCGAGGCCGGGCAATAAGCTGCTTCGCGGAAGCGTCGGCAAACCGCTGCCGGGAATCGAGGTGCGGATCGAAAGTCCGGACGAAAGCGGCGTCGGCGAAGTATTTGCACGCGGGCAGAATGTGATGCTCGGCTATTACAACAACGAGGAAGCGACTGAATCGGTGCTCCAGGACCGGTGGCTGAAAACGGGCGATCTCGGCAAACTCGACGAAGACGGTAATTTGTTTATCGTCGGGCGGTCGAAGGACGTGATAATCGATTCGAACGGCAAGAATATTTACCCGGACGAGGTCGAGGATGCGTACGGCAAATCCGGATTCATTAAAGAATTGAGCGTAGTCGGCTTGCCGGATGACGACGGCGGGGAAAAGATCGCGTCACTGGTTGTGCCGGACTACGAATTCGATATTGCGCTGGCGCGTGCCCAAGTTAACAAGCTCGTTGAGACGCATTTCCGCGAAGTTTCAGCATCATTGCCATTCTTTAAGCGCGTCAAAGTTCTGCACATTTCACCATTCGAATTGCCGCGAACTGCTACGCGAAAGGTGAAGCGGCCCGAAGTAGTTGAGATGTTGCAGACGCTCGAAACGCGGTCAAAAAATAAGACCAAAGCCGTTGCTGAATTAAAGGGCGACGATAATGTTGTGTGGATGCGAAAGGTCGTCGCAAGCGTCTCCAATAGGCCGCTTTCCGACATTTCGATGGAGGACAAATTGGCTGATCTGGGTTTCGATTCGCTGATGTTCGTCGAGCTTCAAGCTGCGGTCGAGGATGCCGGCGGCCGCATATTGTCGCCGGATACTTTAAATGAAGTTCAAACTGTCCGCGAGTTATTCACCGCCGTTCAGCGCGTCGATAAATCCAAAAAGATGGTCGATGAGCCGAAGGTTGAGGAGAAAAAGGACGACGAGGAGATCTATATTCCTTCGATCGTCCGCCGGCTGGGGAATTCGTTTGTCGATTTTGCCCAGGAAACGCTTTACAGCAATGTTTTGGACACGAAGATCGAAGGCGAATCGAATGTGCCGCAGCATGTGAATTTTATCGTCGCGCCGAATCACGCTTCGCATATCGATACTGGACTCGTCAAAAAAGCTCTCGGTCCCGGTGTGGCCGAGCAAACGGTGGCGGTCGCGGCGGCGGATTATTGGTTCGATACGAAATATAAGCGGGCGTACATGAATAACTTCACCACGCTCGTGCCGATCGAGCGGACGGGGAGTTTGCGCCAATCGCTGCGCCACGTCACGAAGATACTGAACGAAGGCTACAACGCCCTGATCTTCCCCGAAGGCACACGTTCGACGACCGGTGACATTTCCGAATTTAAACCGATCATCGGTTATCTCGCCCTCAATCAAAAAATCGGAATTTTGCCGATCTATATTTGGGGAACATTCGATGCGTTTCCGAAGGGAATGACAA
>JACMMN010000361.1 GCA_014379075.1 Pyrinomonadaceae bacterium
GAAAAAATTTCTTCGACAGTGTTGTCATCAAATATCCGACGCCTTCCGATCCGCCGGTACCTTTTTTCATTCCGAGCATTCGCTCGACCATCAAAATATGGTGGTATCGCCACATTACAATGTTCTCGTCGTGTTCGATCAATAGGTCCTGCATGATGAAATAATCGGCGTGTTTTTCGGGATGCGTTAGGATTATGACCGTTGCCTGCACTCGATCTTCGTGCGTTTCTACGGTAAAGCCGTTCCGACCGAGCAGCGACCAAAATGCCTCGCCGAGCGTTGAGGCATTGAATCTTTCCGACAATCGCTGAAATGCAAATTCATCATTTTTGAAGAAATTGAGAATTTTTTCATCCTTTGCACCAGAAACGAATTCCAGTTCGCGAAACTGCATCGATTGAAAACCGCTGGCCGGATTCAGTTTGTCGCGAAATTCAAGGAAACCGACCTGTGCCATCGTCTCGAGAATATGAATCTGCGTGACCAGGACCTTTTCGATGCCGACGACTGCCCGAAGCGAGTGATTCACTCGAAAAGGCCGGCCTTCGTTCAACCATTTAATACTTGCGTCGATCTCGTGAAGTATCTGTTTGAACCAGAGTTCGTAAGTTTGATGAATAACTATAAAAAGTAATTCATCATGGCTTGCCGGATCGGACAGCGTTTCCTGAAGATTGATCAGCTCCGGAACCTTTAGGTATTTATTGTATGAAAGCGTTGCATTTTTCCCGTATTCGTCCGACATAAGGCTGTATAGATTCTCCGCTAAAACCAAGCCTAATCATCGTTTATCGAGGATTTTATGTCAATTTCGCCGCGAATTGCCTGAAACTCTAAAAAAGTTCTTGACACAGGCGGGAAATGCGGTTAAATTCTCATTCGTCACTCAAAAGATAACTCGCAATAGGTTCAAAAAATCTTGAAGTTTAAGATTTATTGTTTGTTTGGAAATGTCCGCATCCAACATAGATTTTAGACTACGCCCGAGACTGCCTGCATAAGGCTTTTTACGGCGTGGTTTTTTATTTTTGCCTGTGGATCAGGCGAATGCTCGTGGTAGAAAACTTGTTAATTTTCGTAGTTCTAGGAGGAATTGGTAAAAATGTCTAAAGCTATCGGTATGGTCAAATGGTTTAACAATGCAAAGGGTTACGGCTTTATAGAACAGCCCGGAGAACAGGATATTTTCGTGCATTACAGCGCGATATCAGGTGATGGTTATAAAACTTTGATTCAGGGGCAGGAGGTCGAATTCGAAGTAACGAACGGACCCAAAGGCCCGCAGGCTGAGAACGTAATGAAGGTTCCGGAAGGGATGTAAGGACATTTGACCGTTCGATCCGCCCACGGATCGGCGGAAACGCTTCGCTAAAAAAAGCGAACCGGATTTCGGTTCGCTTTTTTATTTAGATAAGCTCCTCGCCTCTCGCTTTCAAATTTCGCCGCCAAAGCTCGCGATAGGAGGTGAAGCGGGACATTATGGCATTGAGCCGGTAACGCTGTGCGTAAGAAAGGCTTCGGTTGTCGGAAACACGTTTGATGTAAGATTCAAGCCGTGCACGCGCTTCAAGAGGCGGACGCTTGGTCGCACCATTAAAATAAATGTCGAAATCTATTTTCAGCTTTCGCACATCGTCTTCCAGTTTCGATAGTTCCTTGTCGACTCCGGCAGATTCCTCGAGCCGTCTGGACGTGCCTCGGTACAGTTTGTTTCCTATTGGGTGCATTATTTGTAGATCCTTGGTGTGAATGGAAAGAGAATTAGCCTAATAAGTAAAGCTTTAATAGAGATGCCGTTCCACATTTTTTCCTTGATCTGGTTAAAATATATAAATGATTGATCCCGATAATATAAAAAATTCCGCGGTTTTACAGAGGCTGCCGTCGATCGACGAAATATTAGGGACAGACGAGCTAATAAAGATCGGCTCGGAGATCGGCAAAGCAGGGTCGGCCTCTTTTGCAAGGACTGCGGTGGAATCGCTTCGCCGCGAACTTCAAAGTGAAATGGCCTCGGACGATAACGGTCACGAAGAACGCTCACGTGCGAAATTGCTGGCTAGGGCGATCGAAAAAATAAGAACAAATTTCCTGACCGAACGAAATTCGCGACTGCAGAAGGTGATCAATGCGACGGGAGTTATCATTCATACCAATCTTGGCCGGGCGCCGCTTTCCGATGATGCGAAAGATGCTGTTTTACGGGAAGCGTCCGGATACTGCACGCTCGAATACGATATCGAAACCGGCAAACGCGGCAGGCGCGGAGCTCTCGCGGAGAAGCTGCTGGCGGAAATTACCGGTGCCGAAAGCGCGGTGATCGTAAATAACTGTGCGGCCGCAGCGTTTTTGGTACTCAAGGTTTTCGCGAGCGGAAAGGAAGTGATCGTTTCTCGCGGAGAGCTGGTGGAAATTGGCGGAGATTTTCGCGTGCCCGATGTGCTTGCGCAGTCCGGTGCGATATTGCGTGAAGTCGGCACGACAAACAGAACCCGATTGTCGGATTACCGGACGGCCGTCAACGGCGACACCGGAATAATTCTTAAAGTTCACCCATCGAACTACAAAATAATCGGATTTACCGAAAAACCGGGAATTGGAGAACTTGCGGAGCTCGCCCATCAAAAAGGCATTATGCTTTACGAAGATGCCGGCTCGGGAGCGATTTTCGGTCTGGATGATTACGGTCTGAATGATGAATCGGTGATCGGCCGGTCCATATCGGCGGGAGCGGATATAGTAAGTTTCAGCGGTGATAAGCTGCTCGGCGGGCCGCAAGCGGGCCTGATCGTCGGCCGGTCCGATCTGATCGAGCAGATCCGCAAACACCCGCTTTACCGTGCTTTGAGAGTCGACAAACTCATCTATGCAGCTCTTGAAGCAACGCTTTATTCATATAGGCGTGATACAGCGTTTAAGGATATTCCTGTTTTGAGAATGATCTCAGCCAGTCTGGAGAATTTGACGGAGCGGACAAATGCCTTCGCACAGCAGCTTCACCAAGGGTTGAATGCAAATGCAGATCTAAAAATTGAGGTTGCCCCGGGCAGCTCGGTCGTTGGAGGCGGAGCCGCTCCGATCGTGGAACGGGCAACAAGGCTATTAACTTTAGTTCACCGGAAACTTTCCGCAGGAGAGCTGGAACATCGCCTTCGATCCGCCGAAATTCCCGTCATAACCCGAATCGTGGACGATAAAGTTTTGATCGACCT
This sequence comes from Pyrinomonadaceae bacterium, assembly GCA_014379075.1. Classification (GTDB taxonomy): domain Bacteria; phylum Acidobacteriota; class Blastocatellia; order Pyrinomonadales; family Pyrinomonadaceae; genus OLB17. Next base: position 3,213 of record JACMMN010000361.1, read on the forward strand.
GCGTACTGTTTCTGAAGGTGAAGAGTGTGAGCTGCGGGATATCCTGATGAATATTGGATAGCCTAAACTCAATTCTTCTCACGGAAAACGCTCATAAATTCTACCAGCCGTTCCACGCCCTCGGTTGGAAAGGCATTGTAAATGGATGCTCGAATACCTCCGACCGAACGATGACCTTTAAGCCCGTCCATGCCGAGCGCGGCGGCTTCTTCGCAAAATTGCCGGCCGAGCTCTTCGGATGGCAACCGGAAGGTTACATTCATCAGAGAACGCGCCGAGTGGTCGGCGTGGCCCGTGTAATAGCCGTCGCTCGAATCGATCGCATCGTAAAGCATCGCGGCCTTCGCTTCATTCATTTTCTGCAACGCTTCGACTCCGCCCTGCTCTTTTAGCCAATCGCATACCAGGCCGACCAGATAAATTCCCCAGGTATTCGGTGTGTTGAACATCGAATCGTGTTCGGCCAGTCTTCCGTAATCCAGTAAAGGCGGGAGCCCTTCGGGGATTATTTGCAGCAAGTCGTCGCGGATGATGACGAGGGTTACACCGCTCGGGCCGATATTCTTTTGCGCGCCGGCGTAGATCAATGCATATTTATCGATATCAAGCGGCCTTGAAAGAATGTTTGACGAAGCATCGCAAACGACCGGGATGCCGAAGCCGTCAAGGTCGTATTTAAATTCGACGCCTTCGATAGTTTCGTTCGACGTGTAATGAATATACCGGGCGTCTGGATGAAAATTCAGAGCATCCCGGGCCGGCACTGATCTGAAGCCATTTGCGGCCGTCGAAAAATTCGTTTCCGCATTGCCATAACGGGTTGCTTCATTAGCGGCTTTTACGCCCCAGGCTCCGGTGACCACAAATTCCGCAGTTTCGGCCCGAGTAAGAAAATTCATCGGAACCATCGAGAACTGCAGGCTTGCGCCTCCCTGGAGAAACAGGATGTGATAATTCTCCGGAATGTTTAGCAGGTGCCGTATGCCCTGCTTCGCGGATTGCAGAATTGATTCGAAATGTTCCGAACGATGGCTGATCTCCATCACGCTCATCCCGATCCCCTTCAGAGAAAGAATTTCCGCCTTCGCTTTTTCAAGCACCGGGACGGGCAGGATCGCCGGACCCGCGCTAAAGTTGTATATTCTTCCGGTCATCTTAATCAATCGAAAATTTACGATAGCACAGCGAAGAAAGTTATTAAATTTCGGCGATTATACGCTATTTAGAATATTGCCCACCCGTGTTTCAATTTTTGATCCATTTTGAGTTAATATCAATAAACTATTTTTTCGGGGACGGCATCCTAAATTGGCGTTTCGCGTATTCTTGACAGATTTCGGAGAATTTAAAATGTATCGAAAAAACTATATTACCCTGTCCCTGACGTTTATAGCCCTTTTGACCGGATGCATATCGGCGCTGGCACAAACCGGCTCGGTACGCGGCAAAGTAGAGGTTCAGAAAGCTGACGGCAGCAAGGCCCCGGCGGCTGACGCGTTGGTGGAGTCTTATCGAACGGATGTCGACACGGGCACCGGCCCTAAAGCTAAAACCAACGCACGCGGCGAGTTCAGCTTTGCCGGCTTTCCGCAAGGCCAGACTTTTGTGTTGGCTGTCAGCGGTCCCGGTATCGGGCCGAGAATTCAACCTAATGTAAAAGCCGGACAGGAAAATATCGTTATTGTTGTTGATGAAGGCGACGGGGCACAAGCCCCTGAATCGGATGTCAGGGCCGCCGCCGCGGCGCCGCCGCCAACGGCTGTTTCCGATGCGGAACGGAAAAAACAGGAAGCGGAATTTAAAAAGAAAACAGTGGAAATCGTTGAAAAGAATAAAAAAGCCGAGAATACCAACAAGATCGTAAATGCTGTTCTAAAGGAAGGAAGCGACGCATTCAACGCTAAGAATTACGATCTGGCGATAGCTAAATTCGATGAAGGGTACAATGCCGATCCTGATTTCGAAGGAAGCGCACCGATCCTGCTTTCAAATAAGGGCTTGGCATTGCGTGAACGCGGTGTTGCGGCCGTCGTGCAGAGTTCGTCCGGTGACGCTGCCGCCAAAGCCGCGGCTCGCGAAAAGGCCAAGGCGGATTTTACGGCTGCGATCATTGCTTTTGAGAAAGGCCTGGAAGTACTTCAGAAAGCTCCTCCAGGAGATGCTCAGGCCAAGGCCGGGATGGCGCGCGATAAGGCCAGCA
>JACMMN010000050.1 GCA_014379075.1 Pyrinomonadaceae bacterium
CCTCGACAGGGCTGTTTCGTTCAAGCCGCGTCGGCAGATCATCATCCTTTTCTCGGGCGGGGAACCGACGATCGCACCGCACTTCCTTGAGTCAGTTGCTTACGCTAAAAAGATCGGATTTTACAGAATTCTTGCGGCGACGAACGGAATTCGCTACGCCGAAGATATTGAATTTTGCAAAGCTGCCAAAGAAGCCGGGCAGCACGGAGTTTATCTGCAATTCGATGGCACTTCCGAAGAGAAAAACAAGCATCGCGGCGTCGGCAATTTGTTCGACGTAAAGCTAAAGGCGATTGAGAACCTCGCCTCGGTCGGCATTAAGGTCACGCTCGTGACGACCAATGTCAACACGATTAATAACGACGCTATCGGCGATATTGTCAAATTTGCGGCGCAGAATATCGATAAGGTCCAGACGATTGCGTTTCAGCCGGTTTCGTTCACGGGCCGCGACGAAGACGTGTCCGATAAGGACCGTATCGAGCAGCGTTACACGCTCGCGGGCATGACGCACGATCTTAAGGATCAGCTCGACGGCACGCTCCAACCGCTGCGCGATTGGTTTCCCTTAAGTTCATATTCCGCTTTTACTTCCGTGATGGACATGCTGCAGGGAGCGGACGCACCATGGGGATGGTCGTCGTGTAACTGCCATCCAAATTGCGGGATCTTCACGCTGATCGTCGTTAATAAAAAGACAAGTGAAATGACATCGCTGTTCGATTTTTTCAACTACGAGCAGTTTATGAAGGACGTTTCGGTCATCACCGATACGGCACGCGGCAAGAAATTGACGATGGCCCAGCTCGGAATGGCGATCATGCGGAACTATGACGCAGGTCTTGCACCCGACGGTTTTCCGATCTCGCAAATATTGAACCTCTTTAAGCCTTCGTCGGCCAACTCCAATTCCGACCGCAACGACCGCATGAAAACCCGCGAGGATGAGGATATGTGGCGCGTTCTCTGTGTCGAAGGAATGTGGTTCCAGGATCTGTTCAACTACGATTTCCGCCGCACTGAAATGTGCGTTATCCCGTATGGCACGCAGGAAGGTGAAGTTTCATTCTGCGCCTACAACACCGGTGTCGGCTGGCGGCAGATCATCGAGGAAATGCACAAGACCGCGAGTTTGAGTGAGTGGTACCAGGAAAACGGGCGACACGCCGTTTATGCCAAAGGCAAGGAAGTTCCCGGAATCAACAAAACCAGAAGCCTGAGCCTGCCGGTGATCGCGAAGATCGTTTCGGAAGATTTAGATGCTCCGGCTTCCTCGCCGTATTTGCTCGAAGAAGAGGCAGAAGTAGAGGTTGCGGGCGTCTAACGATCAATCGACCGCTCCGGCCTCAAGGAGCATTATCACAATATCGTCCCAGCCGTTACCACGGGCTATTGCGAGTGCGGTGACTTTTTCGTCATCGTCATCCCTAAGATTAATATCAGCTCCGCTTTCGATCAGTAGCTTTACGGCTTGCGGCCGGTGCCTGCCGGCGCTTGCTGCCATCATCAAAGGCGTCCAACCGTCGTAAGCCCGCTCATTAAGATTTGCGCCCGCCTTGATCAGCAATTTCATCACGTCACGGTGATTTCCCCGAGCGGCCTCGGTCAGCGGCGACCAGCTTTGCTTTTTCGGATTGACTTCGGCTTTCGCCTCGATCAATTGTTTTACAATTTCTACATTTCCCTTGATACTCGCGCCGGTAATAGCCGGAAAATGTCCTTGAACGAAACTATTTGGCTGCGCCCCGCGATCGAGCAAGAGCTTCACAATGTCGATGTTTCCCACCTGAGCGGCGATACCGAGCGGCTGTCCCAGCTTCTTGTCTTTTCCCTCAGGATCCGCACCTTTGTCGAGGATATATTCCACGATGTCCGTCGGAGCGTACATAATGGCGTACTGCAGGGCATCGTCGAGAGACGCACTGAATTTTCCTTCCTTGTCCCGGGCAAAAAAGAACTGCACCAACGAAAGATTGCGTGCTTTGATCGCCAAGAGGAGTGCCGAACGCTGATCCAGATCCTCAAGGTAAATATCAGCACCAGCGGCAACGAGCATTCTAACTGCTTCGGTATTGTCCGCTTCGGCCGCGTTCATTAGCGCGGTGCGGCCGTTGTAGGCGCTGATATTGGGTTTTGCACCTTTTTCCAACAAAAGTTTCGTCAACGGGACGCACTTGCCGGAGGCGGAATTCATCAGAGGTGTTACTGAGGGATCGGATGGCAGATTAGGATCGGCACCCGCGTCGAGCAGCAACGTAGCTATTGCGACGTTCGGGGACGATGTGACAACTAGCAGCGCCGACAGTCCGTTTTCGCCCTGAGCATTTACATCGGCGCCTGCGGCGATCAGTTTTTTTATCTCGGCGGTATCACCGAAATATGCGGCTTCCAGAAGAGGGATTGGAAACGGGGTCCGCCGCTCATCTTCAACATCTTTTCCACGTGCGTAAGCTATGGCTCCGCATACATCGTATTTGGCAACCTGCCCGGCTTTTAACGGCAAATTGTTGAATTGGGCAAACGACTGACACGTCGTGCCGATGAGCAGCAGAAACAGTATGAGATTGATTTTTGAGGGTGAGAGCTTTTGCATACGATCTTATGTCTAAAAGATGCGGGCAAAAGATCAATAGATGCTTTTCACGGCGGTGACCGGCTAGTCGTCGAACTAAATGCTCACCGCAAGCTCTCTAAGTCCTTCAGCGACATTTGTCGCAAGATGAACGCGTAACGCCCGTCTTTCCCTACCAAGCAAAACTTGAAAATCGCCGCGTGCCTGCGCGGCTTTGACCACACCGAATGTGTATTTCTGGCCCGGAACCGGCAGGTCGGTTTCGTCGTCGGACGTAATTTGTAGAAACACGCCGTTATTTGCCCCGCCTTTATAGGCTTGGCCCGTCGAATGCAGAAATCTTGGCCCGAAGCCGAGGCATGTTGCGACACCATATTCCATCAAAACCTGCGCCCGTAATTCCTGCAGCGTCTGCTCGTTCTCCGCATTCATTTGAACATATGCGAGGATCGCAAAATAATCGTTTTCTTCCAAGTTCCACAAATGAGCTTC
>JACMMN010000051.1 GCA_014379075.1 Pyrinomonadaceae bacterium
CGGAGCAGCCGGATCGGTAAAGTCCATGATGGATATCCCGCCCTGATACCAGGCCTGCACCTTAATGTCGCGTCCGGGAATCGGAATAAGCGAACCATTGTGAGCGACACAATTTTCGCTTTCGCTCTGTGCGGCAGGAAGCTTGTAGTAATTTGCGAAACTCAGCTTGTTACCTGAAAGGTTGAAGATAGCATTTGCTCCCCACTTGTTCGGATCGTTCGCTCGGCAGCGGGCGCCCATTCCGCCGCCCCATTCATCGGTAAAGACTACCTTTTTGCCGTCGTTCGAGAAAGACGCCGAGTGCCAATAGGCATAATTCGGATCGTTCACGGAGTCAACACGCTTTGGGTTTGTGGGATCCTTGATATCGAGCACAATTCCGTTGCCGGCGCAGGCTCCGGCGGCGAGTCCCAGTTCCGGGTAAACGGTAATGTCATGGCACTGGTCGGTCTCAACCGGCCTTCCCGTTCCGTGGGTAGCTGCGCTGGTAAGTGCGTTTACAGCTCCGGTCTTCGGGTCGCCGAAAATTCGCGGGCTTGAAACGATCTTTGCTTCTTGCGGAGCAGCGAGCGGAACTTTTATCACATCAATGCTAAAGAGAGCAGTGTTTGGATTTTTGTCGGGCGGCCCGTCCGAGCAGCCCGCAAGTTCCGCGTCCTGCCGGACAAATGAAGTTCCGGACACATAGATGTAAACGTTGGCTTTATCCTTAGGGTCGACAAGGAGCGTATGAGTATGTGAGCCGCGGCAGGTTTGAACCGCTCCTACTTGCTTGGGACTACGAATGTCCGAGATATCGAAGATCCTGACTCCGCGAAATCGATCTTTTTCAGCTGCCGGAAGGCCTGGTTGAGTTTGCGGAGCAAATCCTTGTTCACCGCAATCTAGCCTTCCGTTTGGCATCTCGACTGACATAAACATCAGATTCTTGTGTACCGTCACGTCGCCCTGACCGCCGGGACACAACATCGATGTAACGAGTCTTGCTTTTGCCGGATCGGCAATGTCGTAAATATTGATGCCGTAAAAATTACCGAGAAACAGGTGATTTCCCTGAAACGCGAGGTCGGAGTTGGCGAGAGCCAAGCCGGCAAACGGCATTTTCATTTGCGCCGGAATCGGAGCACCCTTTGGAATGCCCATCGCACCGAGAGCTTTATCTACCATAGGCCCGTTCGGATCGGTACCGAGGTCAAACGCCGCAGGCTTTTTGAGCAATAACAAGTGTTTAATACCCATAGAGGCCTCGCCGGCATTATACATACCAGGCGACAGCCTTGATCGTGGATCGCTGGCGTTCGAACCGGTCATCCCCGCCGGCAGAGGCGGTGCCATTTCAAGGCCGAAAGGATTTTGAGCCGGTTTGGCTTCAGCCGGAGTCGGTGTTGCTGTTTGTGCGAATGTGTCCGTTAGGAGAAACAAGCATAAACAAAACGCAACGGTGGATAATTTGAAAGCGATCGTTTGAATTCGGTTCATAATTTCTATTTTACGGGCTTTTCACCCAACATGTTTCGCATTATATTGATTTCGGCCCGCTGGCTGCTGTCTACATCAGTCGCAAAATTGAACAGTTCAGCCTCCTGACCCGCACCGGCAGTATCAAACAAATCCTTCACCATGTCGAGCGCTCCAATGTGGTGCTGGATCATTCCCGTCAAGAACAGCCTGTCGAACTCCGAGCCTTTCGCTTTTTTTAATTCGTTCATCTGCTGAGAGCTGAGCATGCCGGGCATCAGTATTTGATGCCCCGGCGGATCCTGTCCGTGCGAATGCGAACCCGGCATATCTGCCATCGGCATCGAAACCGGCTCGGCTCTGATTTCGAGCCACCGTTTCATAAACTTCATCTCATCTGACTGTGACTGGCTGATACGTGCGCCTAACAGCCGGATGTTCGTATTCTCTGTCCGCGATTCGATGAGCGCCGTCATCTCAACCGCCTGGGCGTGATGCATGATCATCCCCTGCATGAACCCCGCATCCTTTGGAGAAGGTAACGGCAGTGTTGCCCTCGTCGATTGCGGCAGAGTTTGCGTCGCCTGGCCCGGAGCTCCCGGCTGCACCAAAACAGGCTTCCTCGTAGAATCGGACTGCTGAGCTCCGATTGGAACCGATAAGAAACAAGTAAGTGCACCCGCAGCCAAAAAAGAGCTCCGCGACGCGGCAACCCTGATCAGTGACCGCAGATTACCTCTGCCATTGAAATGAAACGGCTGCATCGGCTTCTTGTTGATACTATTGGAGGCGGCGATCGGAATTGAACCGATGAATAAAGGTTTTGCAGACCTCTGCCTTACCACTTGGCTACGCCGCCTAACTTTCTTATTTGCAGTAACTTAAGGCAAATATAGATTTACTCATTTTTGGGATTCTTTAGGACTATTTTGCAAAACCTAACTCCAAACGCCAATTTTCGCGAGTGAGGATAGTCGGCTGATTAAGCTTGTCCGATGAATCGGTGTAACTTGAATCATATCAATGGAGCTGCGGTTCTTGCAAGCTCTTTGAGCAGGATCAGACGTTGCGTTACTTCCGTATTGTCACAGAAGGGCAGAAGTCAAGACCACGTTATGTTTCAAATAGCTCAAATTCATAAACAAACTCACCTATGGCGAACGCCATGTGTCGGGTCGAGAGGTTTAGGAGCAGGGTCTTAGGGCGGTATTGGAGGCGGGGACTTAGAACTTTTCTCAAGCCAAACGGAGAATACCCTATCGATATTAAAGTCTTTCGTGATTTGTATCCCGGTAGACCATTCGGATCGAAATTTTATACGATCTGAAAGAAGCATCCGCACTGGGTTAGAAATGACTTCCGACTATGCCGGGGCGCTAACCGATGAGAAGAATTAGATCTACTAAATCCTGTTCTCTGCGGTAAAAGAGCGACCCGGCGACTCGGAAGAATCTGCTTATCTAACTAACGCGAAGACGTCCCGTTCCAGCTGGGTTGCGGCCGGAAAAAGCACGTTGTTTTCGAGATGGATGTGGCGGTGCAGATCTTTTTCGAGATCCTGCAAACCCGCGTACAAGGCCGTGTAGCTTGGGCACGCTCCATCCGGCAAAACGTAATCGTTCGAGATTTCCCGCATTACCCTTAACCGCTCGCCGTCTTCTTCGTGATCCGACATCATCATTCGAATTGGATTTTCTACGGTCCCGAAATGCGATGCGGGCAGTGAGACTTCGCCTGTCGAGGACAATTCGAGCTGCTGGATAAAGGGAAACAGCACGGTTTCCTCTTTTCTCATGTGGGGAATTAAACTATCGGCGAGAGCGAGGAAGATCGTTTGCAATTTAAAGAGTTCGGGATGCTGTTCTCCGTGCCGTTGGCAAACCTTTTCCATCAGCGGAGTCAGGCGTTCGACTTCCTGAGCGGTGAAAAGGTGATGCTTGCCGATAATATAATCGATTAGCTGAGATGGTGATTTTTTTTCCGGAAGGCCGCTGTCTCCGCTCCGGGAATTATCATTCATTACGGATTCGAGTTTTTTGGCGATCAATGCGAAATCCAAACCGGCCTCCAGGCACACCTCATTCAGCAGTTTGCGGCCGCCGCAGCAATAATCGATCTTGAATTCTTCAAAAACGCGGGTTGTTTGCGGCGATTCCAGGGCGATGTCACGAATAGTTTTTGTAGTAAATGTTTGCATAATAATAAATCTCCTTATATCGATAATGTCAGCTTAAACCATAAAAAGTTGGTATAAAGTGACATAAGTCACGGGAGTAAACAATTTTTCGCACGTATTGTTCTAAATGTATGAAATTACGTATCCGAGGGAATTCGATTCGGCTCCGTTTGACCAAAAGCGACATTGCTCAATTTGCCGCCAGCGGGAAGGTTGAAGAAATAGTGGAGTTCGGCTTCGCAAAGCCCACACTTTCCTACCGGCTGGATAAAACGGAAGACGTTGCCACGGTCAGTGCGAGCTTCAAATATAATTGTTTGAAAATTTCGATCCCGATAGCTGACGCTGACGAATGGATAGAATCAGAGAGCGTGGGCATAGAATCTGCTCAGCCGATTGGCGACAATAATGTTCTGCGGATATTGATCGAAAAGGATTTTGCCTGCCTCGAAAAACGGGCGGGAGAAGACGATTCTGACACGTTTAAGAATCCGCTTGCAGAAAGCAAAACAGAAAAATGTTGATTTTGCGAATGTTTTGTTTTAGGCTCAAAATTGAAAACATGATTTACAGACGTTTTTGATTGGCCACAACCAACCAACAAGGGGAATCTGTGAGTGCTCGGCTATCAAACGGTTTTATGGGATCGGTAAATTACCGGCGTCCCACTTATCTAGGAATTCTCGCTTCCGCTCTGCTTACCGCTCTGGTCATCATCGGCTCGCGCAATCTCGAACATTTCGATTC
>JACMMN010000052.1 GCA_014379075.1 Pyrinomonadaceae bacterium
CGCCTGCTGAACCCGTTCATTCGGGAACCATAAAATTCAAGCCGGCCGGCGATTCCGGCGTCGCCGCAGCCCTTGCCGACGCTTTCGGGCGCGATTCGGTTGAAAAGGCTGCGCTGGCCCAAGCTTTTTCTCAAATAAAACAAGGCTATGATACGGAAGTCGCAAAGGAAGGAAAGTCGAATGACCTGGCCGCGGCAATGACATTTTTCATAGCCGCCAACCTCACCGCGTTCCATCAAAGCGAATTGCCCTCCGACGAAGCCGGCGAATCGCTCTACAAATTGTTGAGCGGATCGATGCCCGGTACGCCCGAATTCGCGAAACTCTCCAATTCGGAAAAGCAGCAGATGCACGACTGGCTGGTCTGCATGGGCGGCTTCGTTATAGCAGGTTATATGGAAGCAAAACAATCCGGCGACCAGGCAAGCTTGAGTAACTTCAGTCAGATTGCCGACCAATCGATGCGTATCGTTCTCGGCATCGAAGCCGGCAAGTTGCAATTCGGCCCAAACGGCCTAACGGCCGTCGGATGATTCCCAATGCAGATGCAGCGTCTAGGCGAATGGCGCGCCATTAGCGTCAGTATGCATCACCCGGCCATCCTCGATATTCCCCGTTTTCCGCAAAACGCGCTTCATTGCGCGTCTTATAGATAACGCATCACTCTGTACGCGTTCCCAAACTGACCGAAAATTTAGTATCAGGAGAATTATGAAGACAAAAATCTTTACTGTCGCATTGCTCATCGGAGCAAGCCTGCAAGTAGCAGTTGCCCAAAAAACGGCCGATTTAAACAATATTCGCGAAGATATAAAGTCGGCTCGTCAGGAAGCCCGGCTCGATAAATCGATTTTCGCGAAACAGTTCGCGGGTTCCAAATCCGCCGGCGATACAGTCCCGAATTTCTACGATGAGGATTCATTTGGCAAAAACGCAAGATTCCTCGGTGGTTTCTATGCCGGGACGCTTATCGTTTACTCAAGCTGCGATCCCGTGGTGCTTGCCGATGCCCAGATCGTTCTTGCCGCCGACGACAAATGCGTCGCGCATACAACAGCCGCACCAATGGCGACGGCAACCGTTTCCGACCCTCTGTGGCAGATCACGATTCCGGGGCGGACCGTAGACAATGTCATATACCCAATTTTAAATAACGGCGTCGGCTACGATGCGTTCAGCCCGACGGGCCAGGCGGTCGGATTTTTCTATTCACCCCGCGTGACGATCGAAAGCGAAGCTTTGAACGATCCGCTCGCAATTGATCCGAACACTGGATTACCGATGAACGGCTCGTTTACCACATCACTTGCCGGAAGCGTGAATAAGCGAGTTCCCCTCGCGGCAAATGATTTCGGTTTCGACTATACCAACAATGCCTCCGTTTCGAGCCGTGGCTTGTCCCGTGACTATTTCGCGGCCATCGGCCTGCCGACCAGTGTTATTAATAAACTGTTCAAGAAGGATATGACCCTGAAATTTGCGATCCGTGCCCGCGTCACCGGCCCGGTCGATTACGCCCAGTTCTTCTACACGTTTCGCCTTTTGGGCAACTAAATGCTGTTGGCAGGAGGTTTCCGGAATTGCTGATTTCCGATTTTTTTCTTCTTTCGTGTAATTCGTGGACAAATTCTTAAAACCTTATCCACGAAATACTCGAAAGAAGAAAATAAAGAACTAAATCCGCACTGGTTTGAATTGAAGTGTCTCGATAAAAAGTCAACACTAACTGGCAAAACGAGCTAAGCTTCCAGAGGTTCCCGGATTGATCCGACAAGTCGATTGGTCCGGGATTTTTGCGCACTCTTTACTGGAGAATATGAACTTCATCGCCCGCGTTAACAATCCCGCCGCCCGCTTCCGCAATCAGATTCTGGCCGAACATCACGTTGCCGCCTTTATTCCTGTATGCCGCCAGCGTTTTCAACGGTTCCTTGCCGTCCATTTCGCCGATCGATTGGTCGACTGTCGTTATTACGCATCGGGCGCACGGTTTTACGAGATGAAATACAGTCTCGCCGATGCGGATCTTTTTCCAGATGTCTTCAGCAAACGGTTCAGACCCCGCGACCACGAAATTAGGCCGAAAACGATTCATCGGAAGCGGTGCATCAAGCCTTGAATTGAGATCATCCAGCGAACTTTCACCGATCAGCAAAAACGGGTAGCCGTCAGCAAAGCTCACCGTATCCTTAAATTTCCTGACCGCGTAAAATGGATTTACCTTTCGCTTCGTTTCCTCCGGCATCAAAACCAAGCGGCATTCCGTGCCAATCGCTTCGGAAAACCAATCATTAACTTCAGCCGAATAAACCCGTCCTTTCACGCTGCTTGTCCAAATCTTAACACTCGCCGTATCCTCCGGTTCCGGGATGAGCGGAATTACAATACTTGAACCGTCAGCCGCTGCCGTCAGACTTTCTTTATCAACTGCAACATTAACCGTTGCCATCTTCGGAAATTCTCGCTGCGTCAAAAACTTATTGTTTTCATCCACCAGCATCCAACTCCGGTCGAACTGCAGACCGCGATTCTCGACCCTTGCCTCGCCGAGCGAAATTCCCATCAACGATTTGACCGGATAAATGTTTATTTCTGAAAGATGCATATGGATTTGTCGGAACCGAAAACTTGATAACACCATTATCAGATTTTCTTAATTTTCTGTTACACGGTTGACAGTTTAAAGAATGTTTACTACACTAGCACTCATACCCAACGAGTGCCAAAATCGTGAATTTTGGCAAAGGTTATCTTAAACTTTTTACGATTAATTTAAAAGGAGTACGACTAATATGGCTACAAACATTACACCATTACACGACCGCGTGATCATACGCCGGATCGAGGACACCAACAATCAAACCGCAGGCGGACTTTTCATTCCTGATTCGGCAAAGGAAAAGCCGCAGGAAGGCGAAGTTATCGCGGCGGGCGAAGGCAAGTATAAAGAAGACGGATCGCGTCAGGCACTCGACGTCAAAGCCGGCGACCGCGTTCTCTTCGGCAAATACAGCGGATCGGAGATCAAGCTGGACAACGAAGAATTCATCATCATGCGCGAAGACGAGATCCTCGGCATCATTTCAAGAGCCGGAGCGGCAGCGTAAGAGTTGAGAGTTTAATGAGTTCATAGAGTTGTAGAGTAAAGAAAAACTCTATGAACCCTAAAAACCCCAGAAACTCTAAAAACATTTCGACGAAGGAGAATTAATAAAAATGGCTAAACAAGTAGTTCACGGAGAAGAATCACGCGCCGCGATTTTACGCGGTGTCAATCAGCTGGCGGACGCAGTGAAAGTTACACTCGGACCAAAAGGCCGCAACGTCGTTATCGACAAAAAATTCGGAAGCCCAACCATCACCAAAGACGGTGTTACGGTTGCTAAGGAAATCGAATTAAAAGATACGCTCGAAAATATGGGCGCTCAGATGGTCCGCGAAGTAGCTTCGAAAACCAGCGATGTCGCCGGTGACGGAACAACGACCGCAACCGTTCTCGCACAGGCTATCTTCAAGGAAGGCGTTCGTACAGTTGCCGCCGGTGCAAACCCGATGGCCCTCAAACGCGGTATCGAAAAGGCTGTTGCTGAAGTCGTTGCTGAAGTTGCACGTCTTGCAAAACCGGTTTCCGGTGAAATGATCGCACAGGTCGGAACGGTTTCGGCCAACGGCGACAAAACGATCGGAACGATCATTGCGGAAGCAATGGACAAGGTCGGCAAAGACGGTGTCATCACGGTTGAAGAATCGAAAACGATGGACACGCTGCTCGAAGTTGTCGAAGGTATGCAGTTCGACCGCGGTTACCTTTCACC
>JACMMN010000362.1 GCA_014379075.1 Pyrinomonadaceae bacterium
GCAAAAAGCAGGAATGCGGCAATAACACACCATATGGTTGCCAGGCCCACGATAACATCGTCTATTTTTTTCCCACGATCCTTAATAAAAAGCGCGACGGCAAACAATAAAGAAAAGCGTGCGAGCCAAAGTCTGACGCTCGAAAAAAGTGAAATGTCATCCGAGGGGAATATTTCGGTGGGAAGAATGAAAGTAAGAAGATGGTTCCAAATTATACCGATACCAACCGCTGCCGAACTTTCACCCGGAAATCCAACCGTGCCAAACTCGAGCTGTGATTTTATCGACCACATCAAGGGTATTACGAAGATACCCGCGATCAGCATCTGGACGAAGTAATTTTTCGCAGCCTCCCACCGCCTTAAAATCAATAGGGCCGCAAAACCTCCGACCAGTAAAAAGCCGAAATAGTAATTTGTATAAACACCTGCAAGGGCGATCATCAACAAAAAAGGAAAACTCCGTTTTTTCGATTCCGGCGCCACCTCGTCAATACTTAGTTCAAAATAAAATCTTAAAAACAGGATCGAAAGCAATATCAGGAAGGAATACGCTCTAATTTCGAGGCTGGTCCAAATCAGAAAAGGATGTAAGGCAAAAAACGTCGAAACAAAAAAGACCGCTTTTCCGGTCAAAAGTTTTCGGGTGAGATCAATAAAGAACTTGATCGCAAGCACAGAGCAGCCGATCGAAAAAATTCGAGCGAAAAAAATTCCGCCGTTGACCTCACGCCACAAACTCAGGAGCCAGAAATACAAAGGAGCCTGCCGCTCCTCGGTTCCGGCATTCTGTAGGGCGTGGAAAAATCCGTTTTGCGTCGTATTAAGAGTCGCCCCTTCATCAGTCCAAATGTTTAAGAAATATGCGAGCGGTAAGGTGACACTGAGATGCAGAATTATCAACAAAATCGTGAAGCGGAAATCGTGAACCCCGGAAAAAACACCTCCGCTTTTATCATTTTCGTACATGCTGACTATTTCTTTTATACTGAACGCATGAATTTTTGTAAGATTCATGCCATTAGGCGTCCTGTTTTCACTTGGTAAAACGACCGGTAACCAAAGTTCCTAGAGTTACCCTGGATTTTTTGGCTTTTCAAGAAAATTGCTTTCTTAAAGTTTTTTACGCTCGTTGCATTAAATTCCCGACCTTTCGTCGAGTTCGCCAATAAACGTCTTCCATAAAAATATGGGCAAACTCACCATTGCGACCAATGCTCAACAGGTTGTCAATTCCCGTCGACCGCTCGAAGTTCTTTCGTTCGTTTTCGTATTCGTTTAGGAATACCGGATATGCGATCGGCGTTCGTAGCACATTCGCACCCAAAAATTTTGCCCTTGCACCTGGAATAATTTTAGCCATATGCTCCAGGCAAATTTCCGTCACGCTTTCCTCATCCATCGTCCAAAACTCATCTCCCTTTTCACATCCGATATCGATCGTTATTATCGTTTTGCCTTCGGGGGCCAGCCACGGCATTGAAATAGTTGCTTCGGTGAGGCGGAAAAACGGAAATTCATCTCCCGGAAACCATACGACCGTGTCGGGCAAAAGCCCGCGTCCCGAAAACCGCATATTAACAAAAAGCATGGGACGATACCGGAATTTTTTTAGGTGCTCCAACGAATTGGTGCCTCGGACGAGTTTGGCCAGGATATTCGCGGGAGCCGTGCTGATGACCGCCGAAACTTCTTTTGTTTCTCCCTTCGCCTTGATGGCCACCACTTTTTCATTTTCCACCAGAATTTCTTCGACCGGGGTTTCAAGCTTGATCCTGTCTTCCAGCCCTTCGGCCAGTTTTTCACATAAAACCGACACTCCCCGTTCAGGATAAACATGCCATACACTAGCCTTTTCAGGCATCTCGCGATTGTATCCGCATGCAACCGCCCGGCCTAAAACACGACTTGCCGCTTTTAAATACAGGGTTTTGCCGATGCTACCCGGTAGACTTTCACCCAGCGACGGCGAGAGATCATCAGCTTTAGCTCCTGACCAAGCCTCGATAAGAGGCAATGCAACTGTATCAGCGAGAACCGTTCCGTACTTTTTGCGAAACCAGTCCGCCGCCGACCTTGGCCCGGACCCGTTTCCAAAACTCTTGAATTTGCTCACCGCGCCGCTAAAGGCCATGCGCGGAACTTTCATCAACCCAACCGGATATTTATAAATTTTGCCTTTGAGCCAGACCGTTTCACCGTAATATTCGATCGTCCTGCATTCCGAGCTTACGCCGATCGCTCCGGCAAGGCGGTTCGTAATAAAATGAGCTCCGAAATCGTAACTGAAGCCTTCCGCATCCTTAAAACTCGCCGCTAGCCCTGAGATCCTTTTGCCGGCCTCATAAAGCACGAAATCTGTATCGTTATGACGCAAAAAATTCGCTGCCGTCAAGCCGGCGAGGCCCGCTCCGATCACCGCTATCGGTTTTCCAATCTTTTTAACTTTCATAAAGTTTCCATTGATGGAATCGATCATTTCCGACAAAAAGAAAACCCCCTTTTACAATTTGCGCAGTATCGCCCGAAGCAAACCTCCACGATTAAACTTTTGCAAAATGATATCGAGCGAAGTAAAAGCCGAAAGTGAAACGGTCGACTTGAGCGTAAATCGATCGACCAGAAAGCGCGGGGCGTTCCAGTCGACCAGGGCGTTATGCACCGAATAAACCCAATTAACAGGACTAACGATCGTGCTCAGATCAGCCACTTCAAATCCGGTTTTTTCGGCTAATTTTTTTAGAGACGATCTGTTAAACAAATTCCAGTGACGCGGAAAATGATAGCCGCCCCAATAGCCGCTTTTAAAAACTTGAAAATCGATCGAATCGGTATTATCCGTAACGATCACAAATTTTGCGTTCGGTTTTAACACCTCTCGGACGGCGGACAAAACATTGGCCGGATTTCCCAAATGTTCGATCGTCTGGATCATATACGCCAGATCGTATGAATCTTTCGGCAGTTTACCGTCCTCAATGCTCCCGAGATGCACTTTTAAACCAGCTTTTTCAGCCATTTCGACTGCCCGTTTATCAATATCGACACCTTCAACCGTCCAGCTTTTTTTTCCGTACTCGCTTAAAAGCCGCATGTGAAATCCGTCGCCGCAGCCTATATCCAGGATCCGAGCATCGTCCGGCAAGCCCTTGCACCAGGTCAGAAGCCTTTTGGCCTCGAGTCGCGAACGGATCTTATATACCAAACCGAAATCTTTCTCGGAAAAATCGAACGCGTGATAATTCGGCGGATAAATTGTTTGGAAATCCGCGGCGGACGGGCGCGGATTCAGATAAACCAAGCCGCATGAATTGCAACGCATCGCTAAAAACGTATCGGGAACCGTGTTGTATTCAAAATCCTGGCCGTTGCCGACAGGCTCCGCATCACTGCTTTCGCAGACGCAGCACCTTACATGAGTTAAATTAAGTTGTGCTGCCATTGAGACATCCGATAATACGAATTTCTGTTGAAATGAAAAAGCTTATAAAATAAGCGATTACTCAAGTCCTGGCTTCAACACCAGTTTTTATTTGCCTTTGAACGGAGCTTTCTCCTTTTCGCACCGTTTCCGCGTGTTTCCCCATATTTACGATCTCGAAACTGCCGCCTAGCGCTTCCAGCATTTCGTCTACGATTTTTATCTTTTGTTCCGTCGGCAAGTTCATACCTGGAAAAAACTTTAGTTCGGGAACGTCTTCACCGCTTAAAAAATCAAGCGGATGAAGAAGCAGGGAAACTTGTGTTTTGGTTACGCGACACATCTCCACAGCTGTTTTCCAATAGGCTTTTGCAAGTGTCTTTGAAAACGTAGAAAGATATATAACGTAGCTTGCATGGATCGGTGTTTTGAAAACCGGAAGCGTGGTAACCGGAATTTCCACCAGATTTTTGCCGTCTACATTCCATGTAAAGGGCTTTAGGCTTTGGAAGCCGTCCGAAAATTTACCGAATAATTTTTTTCGCTTTTCGCGTTCGGCTTCCGTCATTTCGGGCGATTTAAAGAAATAATACGCTCGTGCCAGCGGGGCGATATAGGTTGGCAGGATCGAGCAGTCATATTCGTAACCGCGTTCAGCCAAAACCTCAAGCACGGTCGGTGACAATGAGTACCCGGGCCCGCGAAAACCTTTCGGAAGTTGGCCTGTGATCCTTTCCAATGCGTTTTCCGTCTTTTCGAATTCCTCGAGCAATTCCTGTTTCGAATAGAGATGAAGCCAGGGTTCGTGCCGAAAACTGTGATTTCCGATCTCATGTTTTTCTTCGGAGATCATCGCGATCGACTCGGCATTTTTGTCGAGTGCCGCGTCTTGACCAACGACAAAAAACGTTATCTCCAGATCTCGCTCTTTAAGAAATGTCAACGCTCGAGGAACAACTACATCGAGATAGGACGGGTAGCTTTCCCAACCCGCATCACCATGCGTTTTCATGTATGACCATTTGTTGTCGAGGTCGAGCGAAAGGCTCGCAGTTTGCTTCATAAAATCACCTTAGCCCCGCGCGTCCGGCGAGCAATGATCGGCATAGAAGTTCTCGGCTAATCTGACGGTTTCGTTGACGTTCAACGTTCCGTTTACTATGTGGGCCGAATTCACTACAATGACGCCCTCTACCGAAGTTTCTATTGAAGGCAGGCTGCCCGAATAATTTAAGACCGGCAGCGGGAAGACCTTTTTCACTCGTGAAACTCTGAAAGCCTCAACATCGGTTCGAGAAAAGTGCGGATACATCTTTTCCAACGCGTCGAGAAAAAGCTCTTCAATCTCGGCATCGGATCTTTCAAACAGCTCGTCATCGGGAGTGACATATTTCGGCAGATATACGAGAGCATTGCCGCCAAACGCTTTTTTATCGACAAGTGCCGACATTTCAACGATCCCGGTGAACGGCGTTTCGTCGATGATGTTGGTCACATAAAACTCGGAAAGCGATTTTTTTAACAATACCGAGGCACAAACGATTCCCTGATATTTTACGTTTTCGAGTTTTCGTTTTTCCTCCGTAGTAAGCTGCGGCACGATCTTCGCAGCAATATCGGCCGGACAGGTAAGGACGACGGAATCGAACTCGTCACGGTCTAGAGTTAGTGTCGAATTTCCATGGCCCGGAAGATCGTTACGCGTATGCAATGCTTCCGCCCCAACCGTTTCCACCGCCGGAATCGCTGTCCTTGCCGTGATGGTGCTGATCCCGATCAGGCCGTTTTTTAATTTTTCGACCTTACTGACCGGCGAATTAAGCCTGATCTCTACACCGCGTTCCCGTAGAACCTTCTCGAATCGCCCTAAAACCCGTGCATAGCCGCCGCGGACATAGCCGAACATTTCCTTTTTCATCCCGGACTTTCGTGCGGCGTACATTCTCTGGATCGTCGCCCAGATAAATGCCGCCGAGGTTTCCCGGTATGCCTCGCCGAGTTTTGCTTTGAGTAACGGCCTCCACACTTTCTCAAAAGTCTTCTTTCCAGATAGCTTTATGAGCCAGTCGGCAACCGGGATTTTCTCCAGAGCCTTCCAATCTTTTACCCGCGAAGCGTAAAAGATCGTGGCTCCGAGGCGAAATTTGCTGACTAGACCGAGCGGCGGAAATTTCAGGAATTCCAGAGCATTCGACATCGAAACGAGTTTTCCGCCCGTGTAGAAGCCCGTCTTGGTTTCTACCCATTCGAATTCATCGCCCAGCCCAATCTCCTCGACGACCTTTCTAGTAAAAGAATCGGATAGAAGCGTAACGTGATAATGCCTGTCCCAAACGACATCACCGATTTTCCACGAACTCGCTAGCCCGCCGATTTCTGGCGCAGATTCGAAAACGGTTACTTTCGCTCCCTGTTCGGAAAGTCTCAGTGCCAGAGTCAAACCGAGAAATCCAGAGCCGATGATCGCGATACTTTGCGGCATTATAAAACTCTTTTCCACCAAAGATCACAATCCGGCGTTAGCGGAAACGGTTTCCTTAACTACCCCATTTTCGATCATGTAACTCAACCCGCAGGAACATTCCAGCTTCTTTGATTGTGTATCCATATCAAACTTATGGAAAAGCAATCCGCATTTGCATACCGCGCCGACGGAACGTGCGGGGCTTCCCAAAACCAGGTGAAAATCAGGAACGCTTTTCGTCACAACCGAACCCATCCCCACCATTGCCCAGCGTCCAATTTCGAGATCGTTGCCTATTATACATCCGGCCCCAATCGTTGAACCCTCGCGGACGAGCGTCGGCAGAGTGTGTTCGTCAGGTTCGCTCGGCCTCAAGTTCTTGAGATCAGGAAAAGTCGCACGCGGAAAACGGTCGTTCGTAAATGTAGTCGAGGCCGAGATCATTACGCCGTCTTCGATTGTTACGGCGGCGCAAATATAGACCATCGCATTGATCTTCACACGGTTCCCGATCTTAACGTCATATGCGATGTACGACTTTTCACCGACGATGCACTCTTCGCCTATCTTGGTACCATGCCGGATATGGACGTTGTCCCATATACTCGATCCTTCTCCGATTCGAACGTTATCCTCAATTATTGCTGTAGCGTGAACTTTGACCATAAATTGATTAGGCTACGGTTTCAAGGTAAAAGACTAAACATCATTTCCTGCAATCCGCAGCCGTTTTTTACCTAAACTGCGGTCACCGCTTTTTCAACGACCGGCTGCCAAAGATTCTGCTTTAGCGACTTATATGCGGCTTCGATTACCAGCACGGAAGCTAGAGCATCGGGCGGCTGTATGAAAAGTTCTTCCTTCCCCCCAAGCGTTTGCGAGAAATTCTCGATCTTTCCGCGAAATGATGCTACTTTATCGTAGCCGCTGCCAAAAACGGTCCAATCGGGATTTGAATGCAGTTTGTATTTGGATTCGCGCCAACCGACGTGAAGTGTTCCGTTCGTGCCGTAAATGCTTATGAAATGCGGCAGTTCCTTGTTGATCCCCCAGGTCAGATCCACGCTCGCGGTGACGCCATTGTGCGTTTTTGCAAACATCTTTACATTTTCATCCACGGCGAGGCTCTGCGTGCCACCCGCATCGACGGCTAAAACCGATTCGATGCCACCGAGAAAATACCGGATTATATCGACCGAATGCGTTCCGTTATCCATCAGCACGCCGCCGCCCGAAACCTCCTCGACCGAGTTCCAGCGTTTCGACATATCAACTTTCGCGGTAAACGCGTTTTCGAACTGAAGAACATCGCCAAGTACACCCGAGGCCACAATACTTTTCGCCCTTACAACGTCCTCGCAATAACGAAACTTCGAAGCCATGGCAAAAAGGACGCCCGCATCCTCGGCTGCCTTAATTATCTTTAGAGCATCGGCCACCGTCAGGCACAATGGCTTTTCGCACAAAACCGGTATCTTTCGTTCAAGAAAATAACACGCGATCTCTGTATGAAGGTTTGGCGGCGTGGCGATGATCACGGCATCCAGTCCGCTTTCGCTTTCGGCAAGGGCCTTGTAATCCGCATAGGCCCTTCCTGAGGAGATCTCCGCCAGTGCTTTAGCGGAGTCCAGCCTGACATCCGCGATAGCTACTAGATCGCAGCATTCGCTTTCATTGAATGCCTGTGAATAAGCCTGGGCAATTCCGCCCGCCCCGATAAGTCCGAATTTCAGTTTACTCATAATATTCTCGTCGTGCGTTCTGAGTTCACCCTTTAGCTCGCTTCTTCGTAAAGAAAGACGCGCTAAAAGGTGAACTCAGAACTATTTTATTTCCTTAAAGTCTCGACAGCCGCTCTCACATTCTCCGCGATATATTCAACGTGAGCGTTGGTGTACTTTTCGTTCCAGGGAAGCACCAGAACATCATGGAGGGCTTTCGCCGTGTCCGGGTAGTTTTCCATCCGGTAATCGATCGCTTCCGACCTCGCCAGATTGAATGGAAACTGACTGTCGCCAAGCGTTTTCTTTTCCTGAAAAACCTGGCACATAAAAGCGGGTTTAACGATGTAGCGCGGAGCCGAGAATATATTCTTCACCTTCAGTAAATTTGCCATTCCGACCGAACCGCCCTCGATCTTCGAATCGTCCACCGTCAAGCAGTATTTCCAATAAACATGCGATGCGTTTTCGGCAATTTTCGGAGTTTCGATACCGTCGATTCCCTGCAGCATTTCCGTAAGAATGTCGGCGGTGCGAATACGGTTTTGGACACATTCCTCGAGTTTTTCGAGCTGTCCGAGCGCTGCCGCGGCCTGAAGTTCGCTTACCCGATAATTCAAGGCCATGAAATAGTGGTCGGGATTTGCATCGCCGTAGCCCCAAGCCTTATTGATATAGAGAAACATATGCCGGGCAAGAGCATCATCGTTGGTCACGACCATACCGCCTTCGCCGGTGGTCATATGCTTGCCCTGCTGAAGGCTGAAACAGCCTATATCGCCTATCGTGCCTGCATATTTACCGTTTACTTTTGCAAGGAATGTTTGCGCGGAATCTTCGATCACCGGCAGGTTTCGCTCCTTCGCAAGCGCCATGATATCGTCCATCTCGCACGGGTTGCCGAAGAGGTGCGTAACGATGATCGCTTTCGTTCGCGGGCTGAGAGCTTTTTCGATGGTTTTGGCCGTGACGTTCAAAGTCTTGGTATCGACTTCGGCAAAAACCGGCACGGCGCCTCGATACATCAGCGGTGCAAGGGCACCCATATCCGTGATCGACGTCGTTACGATCTCGTCGCCCGGATTCGGATTGATCGCGGCAACCGCAATATGGATCGCAGCCGAGCCTGAAGTACAGGCATACGCATATTTCGCTTCGAATTTCTCGGCAAATTTCTGCTCCAGCATCTTTCCGAATTTACCCTTGGTGGTCGTCAGTGTGCCGCTCTCGAGTACTTCTTTTACATACGCGAGTTCTTCAGCTCCAAACGTCCTTCCCGAGGAGTCCTGATCCGATGGCAGCATCATTATTCGTTCTGTTTGCGCAGTCGTAGTCATATATCTATTATTTCCTTAAATTCTCCTTAGTAATAGTGAGTGTTCCTTCCGCTAGATAAGGTTGAATCGGTTCGATTTTCCCAAACCAGCGCATTTTTGCAAGATTTCCAAGTAAGCTGATATGTCCCGCGATCGTTTTTACGGTTTTCATTTTGGACAGTCCGAACAGCCTGACCTCCAAAACCGCCGGAAACTCCACAATCTTTCCACCTCGCAGGTCCAGTTTGCCAAGCATTTCGGCCACGCCGAGGAATCCCGTTCGCTTAAGGTCTATCCCGTTCATGGAACTTTTACGGTACACCCGAAAACAGCTCGTGTAGGTGTCCATCTTCGACCGCAAAACGCGTCGGTACAGGAACGACGCACCTTTGGAAAGGAAGAGCCTCCATCCTGGCACGTTCCGGACGCCGCCCATCCGGTGATAGGGCGAAGCGGTCACCATATCAACGTCGTCGTGAAGAAGCGGCACCATCTCGGCAAGCTCATGCGGGTCGTAAGTACAGTCGCAGTCCATTGAACAAACGATCTCCGTCCCCGCTGCCCGGAGCCCCGTCATGATCCCTGCCGCCACACCCCTATTTACTTCATGCTTTACGATCCGCACATTTTCTTTAGAATCGAATAGCTCCGTCAGGATCTCAAAGGTTTCATCTTTGCTGCAATCATCTACAAAGATAAACTCTACGGTATAGCCGCAATCCGTAAGCCGTGCTTCGACGCTTCGCAGAGTGTTTGCAAGGTACGGAAGAGCTTCCTGCTCGTTGTAGCAGGGGATAACAATCGTCACCGCATGTTCGGTTTCATGCCGGGATACCGACGCTGCTGAGGGTAGTTGGAGAGCCTCGCCCTTCGGGTCGTGCAGAGCTATACGAATGTCGTCCTTTATGCCGAGAAATCCGGCCGCGTCGGTGAAATTGTAAAGGCTCAGGTTTTCCCTGATTATCCATTCCATCTTATCGAGTTTTCGATAGTGGCGAATTCGGTTGTACCGTGAAGCCGCCGATATTCGGGGTTGTTCGGGGTCAAGTTCCCAGACGTGAAAATAAAAAACAAACGGCTCCTCGAAACTTTTGTCCCAGTCGGCAACTGCATGACGCATGAGCGTGTACGGAATCTGGCGAAAATAATTACCACCCGATATCGGCAAAAGCCCAACGCCGAAATCGCGAGTCGAGTAAGGAAACTCCCATAAGGAAGTCCCGTTGGTATTGAGCTTGTGAGCAAACCGCGAGTTCTTTTCCGTTCTTTTCTTCGGCTGAAAAGAAGCGTCATAAACAAAACCTTCTTCCGCCAATACATCAAATATCCACTCATCCTGTCCAAAAGTCAGTTTCTCCGCCGAGCGGTAGCCTATTATTTTCTGCCCCGACGCATCCTCGAGTACCCGGTTCGTACGCCGGAGATCCTCCCGGAATTCATCGGCCGTTAAATTTTTTAGGCTGCGGTGATAATATCCGCGGCTCGCTATCTCATGGCCGCGAGACGCGATCTCGCGCACGAAACCCGGATTCTGTTCGGCGATCCAGCCGAGGATGAAGAAAGTTCCTTTTGTATCGAATTCATCCAGAAGATCGAGTGTTTTGAGAGTGTTACGCTCATAGCGCGGTTCAAAATTTGACCAGTTTCGCTGCCGGATCAATTTCTCAAAGGCTCCGACTTGAAAATAGTCCTCTACAAGGACCGTCAACAAGTGGTTCTTTTTTGGGGGTGTAGAACTCATTCGTATAAGCCGGAAGATTCTAATTCGCGCGTTGCGCCTTTATTCCAAAATTTTCTTCAATCACGCGGACAATTCGGGCAGCGGACTTACCGTCGCCAAACGGATTACCGACCTCTTTTACGGATCGGGTCCACGCCTCGCTCAAATAATTTTCTTCGAGCATGCGTTTCAATGTGCCGGGGTCGCTCCCGACCAACCTAGCCACGCCAGTGTCTATCGCTTCCGGCCGTTCCGTGTTTTCCCGGAGTATGAGCAGCGGTTTGCCCAAACTGGGGGCCTCTTCCTGAACCCCCCCGGAATCCGAGACGATCAGCCACGCCGATTTCATCAGTACAATAAAGTCGTGATAGTTGAGCGGTTCCAGCAAATAAATACGATCTGTTCCGGCTAAAATTTCCTCGGTCGCTTTCCGCACGTTAGGATTGGGATGAACCGGAAAAAAAAGGCAAACGTCCTCGCGTTTTTCGACAAAATCGCGCAATACCTTCAAATTACCGCTCATCGCGTCGCCAAAACTCTCGCGGCGATGGGTCGTCAATAGGATCGGCTTCTTGCCCGCTGACTGGAGAATTATCCTGGATATCTTGCGGCTTGGTTCCAACCTCCTGGAAATCGCGTGAAGCGAGTCGACAACCGGGTTTCCTGTTACAATTATCTTCCCGGCCGCGATCCCTTCAGCAAGAAGATTGCTTCGGTTGTTTTCGGTTGCGGCGAAATGGAAGGCCGCTATCTGCGACACCAGCCGGCGGTTCATCTCCTCGGGAAAGGGGCTCATGCGGTTTCCCGACCTCAGCCCTGCTTCGACGTGCCCAACCGGGATTTTCCGGTTAAAGCCTGCCAAAGCACCCGCGAGCGTCGTAGTTGTGTCACCCTGTACCAAAATCATATCGGGCTTTTCAATTTCAAGGATCCGGTCCAGTTTCGCCAATACCCTGGAGCAAACGTCGTTCGGACCCTGGTTTTCTTTCATAATGCGAAAATCAAAATCCAGGCTCACATCCAGCATTCTCAGAAACGGCTTTAGCAGTTGCTTATGCTGACTGGAAGAGATCACGACAGTTCGAAATTTCTTCCTTTGCAGCTCGTGAACGAC
>JACMMN010000363.1 GCA_014379075.1 Pyrinomonadaceae bacterium
CCGTCGGCCATCCGACCGAGCTCGACCGGGCGCTACTTTGGGAAGCAAATTATGCGGGCACGAGTTTTCTCACACCGGAGAAGACCGGGAAACTAAAGTTCGGTTCGAAGGTCGTTAACTTTGTCGCCGATCGCACACAATCTGTCGGTCTCGCGACAGTCGGTTACGATGACGAAGCCGTCCCGGGCCAGAAGTGGCACCTCGTCAAAGACGGGATCTTCGTCGATTGGCAAACGACGCGCGATCTTGCGCCGCTCATCGGGAAGAAGTCGTCTTACGGATGTCTTCACGCCGATAGCTGGGGCAGCGTTCCCTTTCCGCGTATGCCGAATGTTTCGCTGGAAGCGGCGAAGGAAAATGTCACGGCTGACGACCTGATCGCAGGCATCGATAACGGGATTATGATCTACGGGCGCGGGAGTTATTCGATAGACCAGCAGCGTTATAACTTCCAGTTTGGCGGGCAGACGTTTTGGGAGATCAAGAACGGCAAGAAAGTCGGGATGCTTCGCGACGTCGCATATCAATCGCGAACGACCGATTTCTGGGGAGCCTGCGATGGATTAGGCGGCCAATCGACATATCTTATCCCCGGCTCTTTCAACGACGGCAAAGGCGAGCCCGGACAATCGAACGCGGTTTCGCATGGCTGTCCCGTCGCCCGTTTCAGAAATATCAATGTTTTGAATACCGCGGTTACGCCGTCGCAAACGTAATTATCGGCTTTCAGTCATTTCAATGAAGGATTCGAGGAAAATTAATGTTGCTAGATGAAAAGGAAACAAAAGCCATCTCTGACAAGGTTTTGGCTATGGTCAAGGCGAATGACGCCTCGGTAAGCGTAAGCAGCGATAAATTATCGCATTTACGCTTTGCTCATAATAATTTTCTCACGAGCGGCCAGCGGATCAGCCGCGGTGCGAATGTGACGGTGTGGATAGACGGAAAAAGAGGGACGTCGAGCACCAGCGATCTCGACGATGCGAGCCTGCGTGCGATGGTAGATCAGGCCGAGAAGCTCGCCCGTCTCGCACCGCTTGACCGCGAATATGTCGCCACGCTCGGGAAGCAGACGTATAAACCGGTCAACGGCTATGTAGAAGCCACTGCGAATATGTCCCTGTCCGCCAGAGCGGCAAGTATCGGCAGTATTCTTTCGGATTGCGAAAAAGCGAAAGTGATCGGGGCGGGTTTTCATTCGGCTCGATCACAAGCTGGAGGTTCCGCCAATAAAAACGGCAATTTTGAATTCGAAAGATCAACCAACGTCAGCCTTTCCGTAACGGCAAGAACGGCGGACGGCCAAAGCTCGGGCTATTTTCTCCGCAGCCATCACGATATCGGCAAGCTCGACACAAAACGTATATCGAACGAAGCAATTAAAAAGGCCAAAGACGGGCTTAACGCACGGACGATAGATCCCGGCGTTTATACGGTGATCCTGGAACCTCAGGCCGTTGCAGATCTGATGGGAAATCTCGGCTTCGGCTTCAACGCGCGAAACGCTGAAGAAGGCCGAAGTGCGTATTCGGCGCCCGGCGGCAAGACAAAGCTTGGCGAAAAAATATTCGACGAACGGATAACGATATACAGCGATCCGTGGAACGCGGAACTTCCCGGCTCACAATCCGCTCAGGGCGGAATCCCGGCTGAAAAAGTTTTGCTCGTTAAGAACGGTGTACTCGAAAATCTGATCTACAACCGCTTCTGGGCTAAGACCAAAGGAAAAGAAGCCACTCCAGGTCCGGTCAATACCATTTTCGAAGCCAGCGGCCCTGCCGCAACTGTCGACGATATGGTAAAAGCCACCAAGCGCGGAATCCTTGTCAGCCGTTTCTGGTATATCCGGGGAACCGACCCGCGAACCGCAAGCCAAACCGGCCTCACACGTGACGGAGTTTGGTTCATAGAAGACGGAAAGATCCAATATCCGGTAAAAAATTTCCGTTTCAACCAGTCGATCATACAGATGCTGGCACCCGGCAATGTCGAAATGATCGGCATCCCCGAACGGGTCGGCGGCTCCGAAGGCGGCGGAAGCAGCGCATCACTTTTACCGGCGCTAAAACTGAAAGCCTTTAATTTTACATCGCAATCCGAAGCCGTTTAAGTAAGGTTGGGCAGAAGCCTGACCGTTAGGAAGGACTTTCTTTCCAGTCGAACAGTTCTGTCATCCGGCCTGTCTACAGTAAAGTCCGCGATATATCTTTTCTTTTTACTCCAAAATGTTTATGATATTTCGGAGGACGCGGCCACGTCCTTCTTTTCTTTATTCCGATCTCATCTCATAAATAATGTACGCTTTGCTTGCTTCTTTTGAATCCCTGACCGGATTGCCGGAATTTTTTGCTTATGCATTTGTCTTTGCTTTCGGAGCCGTCGTCGGCAGTTTTCTAAATGTCGTCATCCACCGTGTTCCGAATGAAGAATCGATCGTGTTTCCGAATTCGGCCTGCCCTAACTGCAAATCACCGATCAAGGCTTACGACAATATTCCGATACTAAGCTGGATCATCCTCCGCGGAAAGTGCCGCCGCTGTAAGGAGCCGATCTCGGCGCGTTACCCGACTGTCGAAGTGTTGACCGGCCTGCTGTTTCTATTGACGTACTGGCAGATAGGCCTCAACCCGTTTCTACCCGTATGCCTGATCTTCGTCGCGGCGATGGTCTCGCTCGTGTTTATAGATGCAGGGCACATGATCCTTCCGAATGTAATTACGTATCCGCTGTTGATTTTCGCTCTTCTGGTACGGGTCATCTATCCGCTGGTTTTCGACGGGAATTATTTCAGCGACATGGCATTCGCACCGGCGACGAGTCTGGCGGGATATCCGGTATGGATTATTTCGCTGATCGCCGGCATTATCGGAGCGCTTGCCGGCGGCGGTTCTTTGTGGCTGGTCGGCGAGATCTGGAAACGCCTGCGCGGAGTCGATGCAATGGGCCTCGGCGACGTCAAAATGATGCTTGGTGTCGGAGCGTTATTAGGCTGGAGATTGTCCTTTGTAGCTATTTTCCTGGCTGCATTTAGCGGAGCGTTGATAGGCGTTATCGTCATCGCCAAACAGAAGGAAAAAGACTTCCAAACCCAAGTGCCATTTGGGATTTTCCTGGGTATCGGTTCAATACTCGCACTGCTTTTCGGCGAACAAATGATCTCCTGGTATGTAGAAAGGTTTTTGCCGTAAAGGCAGAAGCCTGACCGTAAGGGAGGGCTTTTTTAGGAGTAAGAATAAGTAAGGCATATGGCGATTAATGAATTCAATAGCTGCTTACCGCCAACTACCAGCTGTTTTCTCAGCCCTCGCCGGCAGACCTCCTTAGGCTGGTTTCGCACTTTTCTCCATACAGCCAGCGGTACAATAGAACGATGTGCGTCCCAGCTTAATGGCTCGATCTTCCGGCACCCACTTTCCGCACTTGGCACAATTGACGAGCGGGCCGGAAGCCTTGTTATCGCCTTCAATTCGATCTTCTCTTTGTCTGCCCGCCTGCCGCATCGATTTCAACATCCGCCAGACATTGACCATCGCCATCAACTGCTTTCTATATCGAAACGCGGTCAGTCCCACCAAAATCAAAAGGACAACGAGGATTACAATTGCTTCCTTCATTTTGCGGCAACGATCTGGTCAACGAGAGACGTCAATTCGGGTATAGATTGATTTTCCGGGTTGGCTTTTTTAAGTTGATCGAGAAACTGCCGGGCCTTTTCGCCGTCATTTTTCTTGACCTGTGATTGAACCAAAAATTGCAATGTTTTTTCATGCGCCGGGTCTATTTTTAGAGACGCTTCGAACTCTTCAATGGCGGCCGACAGATCCGGCGGTTCCTGTAGAAAATATGTCAGGCCGAGATCCGTGCGCACTTCCGCGTCCGAAGGTCTTTTAGACAGAGCTTTACGGTAAAACTCCCGGGCCGACACAAAACTCTTATTGTCCTTATTAAAATAACCGGTGTCGAAATACGCGTTGCCGAGCCCGACCTGGACTTCACGGTCTTCCGGATCTATATCGTTCGCACGTGCCAATAAACGGAGGGCCTCGGCCAAAATCGCCGCGTCCTGCTTCATCGAAGCGTAACGATAGAGTCCCATCCCCAAACCCTTTTGAAAGTGGAAATTCTTCGGGTTTTGATCAGCCTCGGATATCTTCTTCTGGATCTCTTCGCTCGTGAGGGTAACATTGGCGGTTTCTCTGGCGTTGTTTGCTTGTACAGTCCTTAGGCCGTCATTTTCAGCTTTGATTCCATCCATCTCGCTACGGTTAAGAGCGTTCGCAAGCAAAAAACCGCCCACAAAACAAAACGCCGCCGCAATTATCGAGATCCAAACAGACTTATTACCCATTCCTAGAAAATTCTAGCAAATTAACGTATAAAAACGAAAAACGCCGCCTTGGGAGCAGCGTTAGGGATTCCATCTTGGACGGCCAAGTCACAACGAAGTCTACTAAAAGCAGGAACTCCAGAAGGCAAACTATTTCTTTTTGTCTTCGCTCGGGAGAAAAGGAAGGTCCTCGGCACGTCTTCGCGGGAGCGGATCGGTAGAACGCCTGCGTGGCAGGTCAGCCCCTGCACGGCGATCGACACTGCCGGCGGGCAGCCCTTTACCGTGTACGGCCTCGACCAAAATGCGTGTGATCTCCTGCGAGAGCGTCCGGTGCTCCGCAGCCGCACGGCGGCGAAGGGATTCCTTGAGTTCGTTCGGAACATAAGCTCCTATAAAAACACCTTTTCGGTTTGCCATAATGAAGGGGGGTTTCTCCTTAAAATAAAATGCCAAAAGCGCCGGAACGAGCCTATAAGCCGAATCTTGTACTCCGCTCGCGCGGGCGGCAATCATTCATCTAGGCCGTTCGTTACCGAACAGCTCGAGCGACCTACCCGGAAACGCTGTCCGGTTTTCACCGGACGCTCGGACGAGCAGCCCAATTCACGTTTCCCTATTTGGTCTTGCACCACGAAGAGTTTACCCGGCCGCGCATGTTACCACACACGCCGGTGGGCTCTTACCTCACCGTTTCACCCATCACCTCTTGAGAGGCTGGTTTGCTTTCTGTTGCACTTGTCGTCATCCGGTTTTACCCGGACGCCCGGACGTTATCCGGCTCGTTGCTCTATGGTGTTCGGACTTTCCTCTTTCTTTCAAAAGCGACTGCCCGGCCCGCTCCGGCGCATGGCTAACGCAGTATAACAAAAAATGTTAAACAATAAAACCTGTGTTACAAGGTTATTACTTAGGAGAAGAGTGGTAAATCCACCTACCGCTATCTATTCATTGTTAGCCTTTCAGCGATTCCAGAAAGTCTGGCGGGAAAAGGTGTCCCCAGTTCTTGCGGACGTGTTTGTCAACAATGTCTTCAACTTCCTCTACCGTGCGTTTTTCCTTAATTTGCTTTATCATCTCGCGCGTCTCTTCGAAGGCAATCCCGGAGATGACATTGCGCACTTTTGTTATCGAATTGACGTTCATGCTCAAATGCGTTGCCCCGAGTCCGATCAGGATCGGCACATAATATGGCGATCCGGCCATTTCCCCACAGACGATGACCGGTTTTCCAGCCTCATTTGCCGCCGAAATAACATTCCGGATAGCCCGGATCACTGCCGGATGAAGCGTCCGGAACCATTCGGAAACTCCTTCGTTGTCCCGATCCACAGCCAGCAGGTACTGCACTAAGTCGTTTGTTCCCAGACACAAGAAATCCATTTCTTCAGCCAATTCTTTAACCATAAGGACGGCTGATGGAAGTTCGATCATTGCACCGATCCGCGGATCGCCGACTTCCCTGCCTTTTTTTTCTAGTGATCGTTTTTCACGCTGCAAAATTGAGCGAAACTCGAGAACTTCGGACACGCCCGAAACCATCGGCAGGACTATATCGATCTTATTTTGAAAAGACGCCCGGAGAAGCGCCCGTATCTGCGTTCTAAGATGCCGGTTGAATGCTAAACTCAGTCGCACCGCCCGCAGTCCTAGGGCAGGATTCTTTTCACGGCCTTCGCTGTGATCGAAAAGCTGCCCAATACTGAGATCAAAAGTTCGGATCTTTACACCGTCATCCCCGGCGATCGCGGCTATGTTCCTGTATGCCTTGACTTGCACACTTTCGGACGGAAAACCTTTTGTCTGATTAAAAAGAAACTCCGAACGGTATAGTCCGATTCCCTGTGCCCCGCGACGCTTCGCCTTCCGGTAAACAGACGGTAGATCGGAATTGGCAAGGACGCTGATTTGCCTGCCGTCGAGGGTTTTTGCAGGGCCTGCGGCAGTCTCCGTCTCTTCAGAATTCCCATCCTCGAAATGAGCAGCCGCGGCCTTATAATGTGCGAGCGTTTTTTTCTCAGGGTGAAGGATTATCTGCCCGTTGTAACCATCGACGATCACCGTATCGCCAGTTTTTACGCGTCGAAGTATCTTTTTAAGTCCTGTAACAGCCGGTAGATTGATCTCGCGGGCAATGATAAAGGTGTGGGACGTCCAGCCCCCATTCTCTGTGATGAGGGCTTTCGGATGGCTGGCGGCAAATTCAATAAGGCTGGACGGTTTTAACTCGGTGGCGACGATAACCGCATTTTTCCCCAAGGAGAATTTTGATTTACGGCCGCCGCCGAGCGAACCTAAAAGACGTTCGGATACATCTTCAAGGTCTATATACCGGTCACGCAAATGCTCGTCCGGAATGGCTTTGTATTTTGCGACATAGGTGTCGGTAACAAGCTTGATCGCCCATTCCGCGTTTATCTTCCGGTTAATTATTTCGTCTTCGATATTTGACTGGAGTGACGAATCTTTTAGCATCAGCAAATGAGTATCAAAAATCGCCGACCCTGAATCCGCGGCCGCCCCGTTTTTTCGCGAGGCTAATTTCTCAAGCTGCCGCCGGGCGAGGTCGATACCCTTTCTCAATCGCTTTAATTCGGGCTGAATTCCGGAATTTTCGAGATCGATCCTGTAAAATTGCCGATTGCTGCCGTAAAGGCAGATGAGTTTACCTATCGCGACGCCTCTGGACACCGCACGGGCCTTCAATCGTTGTTCGGGCTTTTTTACGCCCTTAAGCGAAGAATCGGAATTAATGTCTTGATCCTTCATTGAATTAGTTCGTCTACAATAATCGACAGTCTCAGTATCTATGTCTTACGAACTCTGAGCTGGCAAATACCGCTTTAGAAGGCCGGCAAATGCCGCCAGGTTTCGGGTTTGGATAAGTATTTCACCCGGGCCGGAAAATTCAGCAACCATTCCTTCCCCGCTCAGCACACTTTTGAAAAAACCGCTTGCGGCTTTCCTAAGGCCGTACTGCATATGCCCTTCCCAAGCGACAAGATGGCCGGTATCGACAACGTATTTTTCGCCAGGCCGCAGGTTTTTTCGATGTATAGCTCCGAACGAAGACACGAGAAGCAATCCCGCGCCCGAAACCTGCAAAACAAATAGGCCTTCACCACCGAAAAACGATTTTGCCCCGCCGAATTTAGTATCAACGACCAGGCTCGTATCGCCCGCCAGATAAGAGCTCGACTGAACCATGAATGTCTGGTTGCTCATTTCTATCCCCGCGATATCTCCGGGAGATCCAGGTGCAAAACTGACCTCGCCGGGCCCGCCGCGCGATGTAAAGGTCGAAACAAAAGCCGATTCGCCGCCGACCGCTCGCTTCAGCGCGCCGAAAACGCCGCCTTTCATCTGCGATTCAAGCTCGACGTTGGCGGACATTGAAACCATCGCTCCCGCCTCGGCCGAGATCGCCTGTTCGGGCTGCAAATTAACCACGGCGAGAGCAAACGCTCCCTGATAATGGATCTCCCATGTGTAGCCGCGTCCCTGTCCGCGGCCGTCGGCATCGACATTGAACGCTCCGGTTTGTCTCGTTCCGGGCGGCCGCGTTTGCGGGGCCTGTGGCGGAGGTGCCTGCGGCGGAGATGTTTGTGCCGGTGGCTCCTCCTGCGGCGACAAGGTGAATCCGCAAGAACCGCAGAATCTGGCGTTTGGAAGCAATGCAACCGTGCATTTTGGGCAATTCATACTCTCACTCCTCCGGATTTTTCCATGATTATTCGGCAGGCTTGTTCGGCATCGTCCGCGAAATCCAGAAACGAAAGATCGTCTTTGGAAACGACGAGGTTCTTTTCCCAGGCCGCCACAACCTCTTTCCAGCAATCGCCTATCAGCACCAAAGGCCGCGGTTCCAAAACTCTTGTGGTCAGCTTGTTCCAGACCAGCGATATTTCCGTGACGGTGCCCATTCCCCCGCGCAAGGCGACGAATCCGACGGAACGCGTGATGAGTCTCTGCAAACGGTCGTAAAAATGATCGGTTGCCACTTTATCAGTCAAATAGCGGTTCGGCTCCGACTTGAACTGGTTCATCACAATACCGAAAACGCGCCCGCCTTTCTCGCGTGCCCCGCGTGATGCGGCTTCCATGATCCCGAGATAGCCGCCCGTGCAGATCGTGTAGCCGGCCTCGGCCAATCGAGCGCCGAGATCCCTTGCTTCCTTGTATTCCGGCGAATCCGATGCGCATTTCGATCCGCCGAAGATGGTCACAATTTTATCGTCTGAATTTTCAATCACTTTGTTTTCAACCAATTAAAGATTCGAAAGCTACTACAGATTTTATTATAGCCAACCCAATGTTTAAGGCAAACGATCAGACCGCCTTAGCTTCTTCCGGCGTCAGGTTTCCCGCCTCGTGTATGGCGCGTTTCGTGTCTGTAAATAACAGGACGATACTACCCACGACGAAGAAAACAATAAGTGCCAGGATTGCCTGACGGAACGAGCCGGTCGCGCCGATTATGATGGTGAACAGCAATTGTCCCATCCATGAAGTTCCCTTTTCGGAGATCTCGTAAAGGCCGAAAAACGAACTTTCCCTGCCTTTCGGGATCATTTGTGAATAAAGCGATCTGGAAAGGGCCTGGGCACTTCCGAGAACAAGCCCAATGCACGCGCCCATTACCCATGCCTGAGTCTTGTTTTGGAGAAATCCGTAGGCGTAAATGACGATGCCGCACCAGATAGCCAGCGAAAGTAAAAGTGTTCGTTTAGCCCCGATAAATCTTGCTATCCGTTCGAATCCAAGTGCCCCGATAAGAGCGGCTACCTGTGCGACGAGAAAGATCGCGAGCAAAAAGGAATTATCCTCCGGCAACCCCTTCGACGTAAACAGTTCATATGAGAGGAACACCGACGATTGCAGGATCACGGTCTGAATTCCGTCGTTATAAAAAAGATACGCAACCAGAAACCGCGTGGTGTGTTTTAACCGGCGGAGTTCTCCGAATGTTTGTTTCAATTCGCTGAAACCGATCGAAACAAGACTCTTCCCGGGGGGAATTTCCTTTATTTCTCCGGGAGTTCTGATCAAATAAAATGAAACGATCGCGAACGATCCCCACCACAAAGACGCGGCGAGAAACGATATTCTAACCGCCAGACCCGTAGATATTCCCAGCGATTCCGCGTTATTTATAAGCAATATATTGGCGATAAGCATTACGACACCACCGAGATATCCCGATGCGTAGCCGTAGCTTGAAACACGGTCGCGCTTATCTTCAGTCGTGAGATCGACAAGGAAAGCATTGTAAAAAACATTGGCCGCCGCAAATGACATATTCGAAACGATAAGCAATATGCTGCAGGCGATATAAGACTCGGTCACGAAAAAAAGCAACGCGCTTGCCACTACGCCCGTGTAACAAAACGCTGCCATCATGCGCTTCTTGAGATTGGTATAATCGGCGATCGCACCCAGAACCGGCAGCATCAGCACCATCGAAACGACCGAGATGGCGATACAGAAAGCAGGCAAGCCTTTGGGGGTGACATTAAAGAAAAAGAGGTTGAGGACGACGCCGTCTTCGCCGACAACTTTGCTTGCCAGGCTTATCAAATAGGGCCCGATAAGTACGCCGACGACGGTTGTAAAAAACGCGGAGTTCGCCCAGTCGTACGCCATCCAACCGAAAATTTCCTTGCGGTTGTTCTTTTCTGATCGAATTGGTTCCATATTGAATGATCGCGCGATTTTGTCGAAACGCGACAATTGTTCACGAAAGCGAATGCAAACGCAAGTCGATCAAATATGTCGCGGATTCAACCCAGACTCTGTCAGGGTTTGATAAACGTCGTCCGAGGCCGCAATCACATCGACATCTTTTAATAGCTCACAAAGCCCATGGTCGGGGAAGAGAAATTGCAGGCTCAGCAGATCGTCCAGGTTAGAGAACACCAATTCGTCTATCGCCCCACCAAGCATTAAAGCTTTTACCCGGGCAGAATCATTTTCCCCGACCGGTTTGGTCCGATATAGTGGCAGTTCGTGAATGTCAGCCCCTCGGCACTTGAGTTCCGCGGCGGCCATATTCTCAGCCGCTGAATCCGTGGGAATTAGAAAACATAAGCCATTCAATTCAAATCCTGCGAATTGGGCTATCTCGCCGGCGGCGTGACCGTTTGGAGCTAGAATCAGATCGGAATGGATCTGAAACGCCCGTAAATAATGCATGACATTTTCTCCCGCCGAGCATATCCGCAACGCATCCAGATCGGCGACATCTATCTTCATATCCGCCAAAGCCTCAACAAAATAAAGGGCTGAGTAGATATCGTTGAAAATTATCCAGTCGAATGAATCCAGATTTCGAAGGCAGTCACGGCCGCTATCCTCGAGAGCGATCTTCTCGCATGCCCGGAAAGGAAAAGTTATTACGGCCGCCCCGGCGTCTTCGATGCGGGCCTCGATGATCCGTCCTTCGGTATTTCCGAATACGCCGTAAGTCTTATTGCCTTCGAATTTATTCACAATTTGCGCCTGGAATAGGTTAATACAAACAACGTTAAAATGGCATTTTCGGTTTCGCGGAATTTAGGTTTGGCAAATATCCGGCGATACCGTAAAGTTATTTTAGTTCTGCTGCTTACGGAAATATGAAAACGATCATCCTGGCCGCCGGATTCGGCACACGCCTTTTTCCACTTACCATCGATCGAACGAAGCCGGCGATCCCTTTTCTCGGCAAACCGCTAGTAGGGTATGTCGCGGAATATTTAGCGACATTCGGCCTCGACGATATCGTAGTAAACCTGCATCATCAACCTGATTCGGTAATTGAAGCTCTCGGCGATGGCAGCAATTTTGGCGTTAAAATCCAATACACACGTGAAGAACCTGATATTCTCGGGACAGCGGGAGCACTCGATAACGCACGCCACCTGCTGGAAGATGACATTTTCGTCATCATTAACGGCAAGATCATAACCGACATCGATATCGCCGCCGCGATCGAAACACATAAGAATTCGGGAGCCCTTGCGACAATGGTTTTGAAACCGAATACGAAACGAGAAAGATTTACGGTTGTAGATACCGTGGACGGCTGCGTGACCGGGTTCGGTGAATTCGCCAAACCACTGACCGAAGAAGAGATCCGCGATACCGAAAGTGACCTTTTCACGCCGCTGATGTTCACCGGAATCCACGTTTTGGAACCGCGGGTCTTCGACTATATCGAACGGGGTGTTTATTCTGACACCGTGCCGCACGTCTATAAACCCGCATTGTTAAAAGGCGAAAAGATCGCCGCCCACGTCACCGACGGAAATTGGTTCGAGCTTTCGACAATTCCCCGATATCTCGATATTTCATTGGCCATGATGGAGGATAAAGACGTTTGGTACGGAGATAATTATCAAGTCTCAACCGATGCAGCTGTTAAAGACTCGGTGATCTGGGATGACGTAACGATCCTTGACGGCGCTAGTTTATACCGCACGATAATCGCCGACGGTGTAACGATCGAGGCCGGTGAGCATTTCGAAAATGCCGCAATAGTCCGTTCCGACATGGTCCGAAGCTGCGAAGAAATACCCGAAAAAGCCTTGAAAGGTTATATCCAGGGCGAAAACTACATCGTTCCGCTGAATTGAAGGGATTTGCCGCCGCCTATGTCCGATTTTCAAACAAGGCTAGAACGGTTTCTGCTCGAAAGAGATCAGGCCGTAAACATCGAACAACTCACGCCCGACGCTTCGACCCGCGAATATTTTCGCGTCGGCTGGAACGGCTTGTCGGCTATTGCCTGCGTCTATCCCGAATCTTTTATAACAGCCGAGCAAAACTATCTCGATGTAACGAACTTGTTCTGTCGATCGGGCCTGCCTGTCGCATCTGTTTTGGATCACGACGAAAAGCTCGGAATAATAATTCTCGAAGATTTCGGCGACCGGATCCTGCGTGATGCGATGACCGATGCCAATGCCGGCGAACGGGAACGATTGATCGATAATGCTATTCTTTTGATTCCAAGGATACAGGCGGCCACGCATACTGCATACGATACCGGTTCGGTTGCTTCAAAGCTTAAATTCGATACCGAAAAGCTGCTTTGGGAACTCGACTTCTTCAAAACCCATTACTTCGCGACATTTCTTAAAAAGCCTCTTTTGTCTGAGATCGATACGGCTCTAGCGACCGAATTTTTTACGCTTTCGCAGGAATTGGAGACTAAGGCAACCGTTCTCTGCCATCGCGATTTTCACGCAGCGAATCTGATGCTCGATCACGATAACAATTTGCGGATCATCGATCATCAGGACGCACGGATAGGTTCCGCCGCCTACGACCTGGTGTCTTTCCTTCTCGACCGCGTGACCGAACCGCCCGCCGCCGAATGGCTAGCCGAAAAACGCCGTTTCTTTTTGGAGGAACGCGAACGAATAGGACTCGAACGGATTGACGAAGTCGATTTCGCCGATGAGTTTCGCCTGCAAACCGTCCAGAGATGCCTTAAAGCCGTTGGGACTTTTTCTTTCCAGTCGGTTAATCGCGGCAAAACCTATTTTATTCCGTTCATCAAGCCGATGTTTCAAATCGTTTTTCGGGCTCTTGTTAACCTGGAACGGTTTCCTCACCTGCGCGGAGTAATCGAAGAACAGGTTTAGCTGTTGATTACACGACTGCAGTCGTCATACGATCGACGGCCGCGGTTCTGGCCATCTAAAGCTTTGTTTGTGCCATTGATTCCGGGGATTTCGTTGTGAAGTCTTCGCCCGGATTTACGAATAAATTCTGCTCGAACCGGTATTGCTTATCGTAGAGCTGTTTGTAGCGGCCGTTCATTATTATCAGTTCCTCATGCGTCCCGCGTTCGAGAATTTCGCCTGCTTC
>JACMMN010000364.1 GCA_014379075.1 Pyrinomonadaceae bacterium
ATTACCTGGTATAGATTCGTGGCCCCATAGGCCTTCTGCACCGATGGCTGATTGAGTATCCCGAGTGATGATTCAATGTGCTGACGCAGTCTGCGTGCGGCAAATTGAGTCGCCGCCCAGCCGTATAAGGATAGGTTCGCGGCCAGATCGCGGCCAGCTTTCCGAACGTATTCGGAAGCCAGGTTTTGAGGCCTGACGTTCGCGACCAGATCGGCGACACGCTGCTGTCGTTCGTATTCGGCCAGACTCGAGAGGAACCTTATAAACAACGAGTCGAACTGAGTGTTCGGCTGTACGTCTTTCGACACGTCGCCGCCCGTGCTGCCCAAAACGCGGCTGTAATGGGCGCGGCGGGCGACTGGATTCAGTCGGTCCTCTGCGGACCAGTTGTATTCGTCAAGAGCCTTACCTGCGGCATCGAAACCTATGGGCAGTTGGCCGTTGTGGAAAACCTCGGTGATTCGATCCACTACATCGATCATCCGCATTCCGACGTCAAGCTGATAGGTGGCATAAATCATCGAGACAGCCTTTATGTTGTCCGCGACGATTTCCATGTCGGTTCCGTCTGCACCAGTTAGCGGCGGAAGATCAAGGGAATCGAAGGTCGGGCCGCCAGCAACATACTGGTCCAACCCGTTCGCGATTTGTCGGTCGAAGAGTGCGTTGCCGAACGGAAGTTCGTCCGCCCGGTTTATCACGTAACGCCCGACGCTCGCAAATTCCTGAAAGAACGCAACCTTTCTGCCGGAAATTCTTTGAATTTCTTTAGCAATGTATGCATAGACATCCTGCGCGAGGTCAGTTTTTCCCGCCGCATTGGGAATTTTTTTCAGGAGCTCGTCGCGGGCTGAACGAATAGCCAGATCAAAAGACGCCGATGAGCGGTCGAAAAACTGATCGACCAAGAGTATTCCGACGACTGCGGCGATCGAAGCCTCGTCTTTCGGATCGATCCGATAGGTCTTTACCAGCTCCGCCTGGACGGCGTCTACATAGGCCCGTTTCTGCACGTCGGTCTTTAGAAGTTTGTCCGGTAGACCTCGCGGGTCGTACTCAAAAATTCCAAAATTATAAGCCATTTTTGCCTCCTAACCGAAAGTCTTCGGTTTTTGTTGTTTCCGTGTCGGAAATTTTATTTAATAACTGTGATCATTACGCTTGCGTCTATAAGATTTTGTTAAGGCGGGCGGTTTTGATTTAATTCGCGGTCTAAAAACTGCAGTGCGGATACCGCATTCAAAAGTCCGTATCCGGTTTCCTTGTTGAAGCCTCCATTTAACTTTGCGGAGCTGGACTGAAGAATTCTCCTGGCGTCCGAGCAGTTCAAAGTCTTTCCTGCTCGACGGGCACGGCTGGCCAGCAAGGCCGCGACGCCCGAAACGAATGGTGCGGCATGTGACGTTCCCGAACTGACCATATATCCTTTGATCCCCGTACTGACGATCCTTTCGCCCGGAGCACAGAGAAGAATATGATCGCCGTATGTGCTGAAACTTGAACGGCGGTTCTGGCGGTCAACGGAGCCTACGCAGATTACTTCCGGCAGGGCAGCCGGATAATATTTTTCTTCGATCCCGCTGTTTCCGGCTGCGGCGATCAATATGCAGCCGTAGTGATCCGCGTATCGAACGATCTTCGAATGCGGCAGAGGGTCGCCATTCTTCAGGGACGAAGCCGGTGTGCCGAAACTCATATTTATTACCTTTGCACCGAGGTCAACACAGCATTTTAACCCGGCGTTAATGTCTGATAGCCCGCCGACACCCATAGGTTTTATGCGAGTCTGAGTGCGTGCGGCCGCGAGTACTCTGATAGGCAGGATCAAGCACCGGCCGCCGATTCCGCGATGCACATTCCAACCTTGCGCTCCGATGATTCCCGCGACATGACACCCATGGCCGACCTCGTCGCTTGGATTAAAATCGCTGCCCCGGCTGTCACCGATCAGCCGGACTGCCTCGCCCGTTTTTCCCATTCCCAAGTTAACCGTGTCGTAGCCCGCCAGCAGTTTGCGCTGCATTTCCGGGTGGCCGAGCGAAATTCCAGTGTCAACGACGGCGACGGTAACGGCTTCTTCGCCGCTTTCCATAGCTAATGCAGCTTTTGCTTCGATCCGCTCGAACGGTTCATACGCATCATCTTTGGAAAGCCGACCCGCGTCCAATGCTTCAGAATGGGATTCGAGAGGGTATGTTGTGGCTAATCTTTGTACTACCGCTGATTCGACCTTTGAAAGATCACGCAATGCATCAACTACATTCTGGCTTTTTTCGGCAACGGCTATCTCTATTTGATATGTACGTGACATTCCAAGTTCTTCTTCCACGTCGTCAAAACCCAAATGCTGTTCGCCGGCATGTCCCAATGAACGGCGGGCCGGATATACTGAGAGTGCACGAAATCCGCCTCCGACATCGTTCAATATCTGGTCAAGCCGTCCGCCGTCGAGGTTGTTCGTGTGCCGGCAAGCACCGATCAAGTAATCCATATGATTCGGTACGTGCGGGAGGGCTTCGCCGCTTTCCAGAGTGATTTGTAAGTGTCCGTTCAACTGCATAGGTTTAATATTCACGATTCGGTTCCCAGGAATCCGGGCTGGCCGAAATGCCGTTGTCGTCGTACGACTCGTCATCAAAGCTCAGTTGATAAAGCATCTGTTCGCCGTCAGGCAACAGGATTTCGAGCATCCCGGCTTCCGGGTTCTCCGGAATTTCCACTTTCAGATAATCGTCATCGGCATCCGTAATATTTAGCGGCCTGTTATTCAGGCGAACTTCCGGGAGTCCTTTGTCACCAAAAAGATTGCTGCCCACAAAGTCCATATGCCGTGTTCCCGGAGCCACTTTAATTGCTTCCACATTTGGTCTGGGCCGCGTCGCGATCGGATCGATCACGGACGGCCGGTGTCTCGGCGGTACGAATACCGGCGGCTGCGGTTTCGGCGCACGTACGGCCGGCGGCGGCTGAACTGCTGGAGCAGATTTCACTGGTACCGCAGGACGGATAAGCGGCTTGCCCTGAGCTAACGCTGCTTTTAATCGATCGATAGGAATTCCGGTCATACGCGCAACGCTGGTGGCTCCCGTTTGCTTGCCGAGATTTTGCAGCTGCGCCGCGTTTCGCACGCCGAACTGCTCGAGCCGCCGCATCTCTTCCGGGCCAAGGCCCAGTTCGTCGAGATTAGGGCTGCGGCTCATTGCCAATGAAACTGTGTTTTCCTCGATCATGGGCCTAGTTATTGTCGTAAATCCGAGCCGTATCGTACTCGCCCCTTCCTCGTTCGGGGCACTTGAACGAAACCGGACGTTGCCTTGCGGATCGACATCCACGAAAACCTGAAGATCGAGAGCAATGTCCTTCAATGCGTATGTCAACGGCCGATTGACGGCCTTTAACCTCAGCGAATCCTGCACACGGTCAAGCTGCGTGGTAATCGCGTTAATAAATTCTTCGACCAAAAAGCTTCCTTCGGCACCCACGTTATACCTCTGTCAAAACGTCTGTTCATCGTTGTCCGAAACTACATGTATTCGGGCCATCGTAACCGGCGGCAAAAACCCGGCCTGCCAACGCGAATGCGGCACACTGCCCAGAAAGATGAGGTCGTTTCCCCGCGTTGCGACACCCGTTTCCAGCGGTAGATCAACTTCCGCTTCGGTTACGACCAATCCCGAATCCGGCGGAGGCTGAACACTCGCGATCAACTCGATCAAAGTTTGAGATAGTTCACGCTGAAACATTTAATAAACCTCATTTAGTTGCGGCGACCAGGGGTCGGTGCGATAGCCGTTCCCCAGACCCTGCGCGGCAGGTGTTTCAACCGCCGGCGGAGCGGCAACCGTTACAGGAACCGGAAGAACCGGAGCAGAAAAGGCCGCGGTCGGCTGCGGGACTTTGGCGTTGTCGTTGATAAGCTGTATCGCCGCCGAATCCGCGAATCTTTCGAGCGGGAAGGTTTCGCTCCTGAACTTGACCTTGACCTGTCCGGTGAGATCGGCCCGAACGTTGATATCGCTCTGCGCGTTGAGGCTGGCCGTATTGACCATGATGCCCTCACCGCCGAATTGCGAGCTCGCGCTTTTGCCCATCATGCCGCCTTTGGAATTCTTATTCTGGTCGAATCGCATGCTCATCGATTCCGATGCGTCGATATGAAAGACCAGTTTAGCCAGGATCTCGCCTTCATCGACGACAATGCGGTTTATACCCATCAAAACCATCGTCGCGAGTGTCTGCTGGCGGCGTTCCGCCAGACTCTTGCGGGCGGCCGGGACGAGCTTTTCTTCTATAGCATCTTCATCGATGTCCGATGGCGCTTCGAAACCGAGGTCTTTGAAAAAACTCGGCATTTCGGCGTTGTTCGAGGCGTTCGGATTCGGTTTGAGAACAGGAGTTCCATTAGACGAATCCCGGGATAGATAACCATCGAAATTGTCGGCGAGATAGTCGCGGGCCGAATCGTTCGAGATGTTGTCGGTCATGAAACTATCGAGCGACAACGCGACATTTTTCAGGAGTTCGGCGTACGCTTCCATCTGCTGGATGGTCGCGTCGGTGATTGCCTGAAACGTGCCCTTAATTAAGGATCCTACAAATTCGGGAAAGCTTATGGCATTTAATGTTGCTCGAGCAACATCGCCAACGCGCCCTGTGGCGGTTTGAGCCGGAGCCGATGTTCCTGTTTGCGGCGAGCCGGGTTGGGGGAAAGGCTGGCCCGGAGCGGCCGGCTGAGTTTGCTGTCCCGGTCTGGGCGGCATATTGGGTGGGGCCAATTGGCCGGCCACCGGATATGCGGCGGAGGGTTTATCCTTCTCGAGGTAACCGGTAATTTGGGTCAACGCATCGGTTAGGACACTTTGGGTGTCCGGGTCGAGATAACCGAAGGCATGCGAATCCCCCAGGATCTGCTCAACCTTCTGCCGCGTTGACCGCCGGTCGTTTGTTCCATAAGTGCTGTTTTGCATAAGTGCCTCGTCGGCCGGAATCAGTTCCGGCCGGAAAGTTGGTGATCGACCGAAACATCCCGGTTTATAGCTAAAAAGGGAAGTTTGTATCAGACAGATCTTTTGATTTACGCAGGTCCTTAACCCGGTCTTCCCACTG
>JACMMN010000365.1 GCA_014379075.1 Pyrinomonadaceae bacterium
AACCGTAAATGCGTTTTTTGTCAGGCCGGAAACATAGCGTCCGTAGAGATCCGTCACGGTCAGCGTAAGGGTTACCAGATCGGTTTTAACTTTGATAGGCTGTTCCGGGTCGTCAATTGGCGGCGTCGGTTCCGCCTGCTGGGCATTCAGGCTCAACGAAGTAAATATCAGTGCTATAAATAACAGGGCGAACCGCTGCAGCTTTCCGCACCGGCCAAACAATTCGGGAGCTGCAACAGCCATAGATTACTCCAAAAGGGAACCTTTACATCTTATGAGACTTGACGGAACTTACGCAAGATAAATTTTCGATGATTAGACTACGAAAATGGTTGTTTGACGCGAAATAAATCGCACGAAATTTGGATGCGCGCAACCTTTGTTCGCAAATTGCGTGTTATTATGCAGTTGTCACGTCGGTATTCGACGATACTCGGCAAAAGTGTTTACCGTGAACCGACGATACTTATATCTTTAACTAGCCGCTGACCACCGACCACTGTTTATGGAATACATCTGCCGTCTGGGAACGCCGTCTGGCGAGGTCGTTACAAGAATAGTAGAGGCCGCCGGTGTCGTCGATGCAAAGGTCCAGCTTGAGCGGGAAGGCTTTAAGGTTTTTGCCGTCTCCGCGGCCGAGGGCGGAATTTCCTCATTTTTGCCATTCGGCAAGGCGGGAAAAAAAGGCCGCATCAAGCAGGGCGATTTTCTGTTATTCAATCAGCAGTTGTCGGCACTGCTCCGGGCAGGTATTCCCGTCCTTCAATCCATCAACCTTTTAAAGACCCGTTCCGGATCGGCAAATCTGCGCGAGGTTCTCGTCGATGTCGAGGACAAGATAAAAAGCGGTGTGCCGCTCTCCGAGGCATTCGAATCTCAAGGGTTATTTCCGAAGATCTATACGGCGTCCATACTCGCCGGCGAAAAGAGCGGTGCCCATGACGACGTTTTGCTGCGATTTGTCGAATATCTGAAACGCAGCGTCGGTGTTTCGCGCAAGCTTCGCGGCGCATTGGCGTATCCGGCGTTCCTGCTGCTCGCGTCGGGATTCATGATCGCGTTCCTGACCCTTTACATCGTGCCGCGTATGTCCGATCTGTTTAAGGGTTTGAGCGCGAATCGGGGCCTGCCGACCGTTACGGTCATCGTCTTATCGTTTTCTACCTTTGTCGGGAACAATGTTTGGTGGCTTTTACCCGCGATTTTGATCGTGGCCGCGGCGGCCATATTATGGCTTCGGACGAACAGCGGAAAACTAACGCTTCACCGGTTTCTGTTAAAACTTCCGGTAGCCGGCATCCTGATAAAAAATATGGCGACGGCGCAGCTCGCGCGTTCGCTCTCGACACTTTTGTCGGGCGGTATAACTGTTCCCGATTCGTG
The DNA here is from genome assembly GCA_014379075.1 of Pyrinomonadaceae bacterium. Taxonomy (GTDB): domain Bacteria; phylum Acidobacteriota; class Blastocatellia; order Pyrinomonadales; family Pyrinomonadaceae; genus OLB17. Next base: position 1,384 of record JACMMN010000365.1, read on the forward strand.
GGAAATTGCCTCGCAGGCGCTAAACAATCTGGAGCTTCGGAAACGCAGCCAGGCCGTTTCACCGCTTATCCGCGAAGGGCGCGGTTTTACGGAGGCCCTGACTCAGGCCGGCTGGATCCCCGAACTCGGCCTGGACATGATCGGCATCGGTGAAAAATCGGGCAGCCTGCGCGAAATGCTCGACGAGGTCGCGTCCTTCTACGACGCCGAAGCCGAGGTCCGCCTTGAACAGCTTACAACGCTGCTCGAACCGCTTATACTAATATTCATGGCCGGCGTCGTGGTGGTAATTTTACTTGCCATATATCTGCCGATCATCCAGACGATCTCGGCGGGCCCGACCGGTTCAAGGCAATAAGTTTAGACAGTAAAATTCGAAATGAGTGATCTAACAAACGCAGCAACAATAAAAACTTCGTCACCGAAGATCGAGCTTTCCGATTTTCTCGAAAACGAGCCGCCGGAAGTCGTCGAGGCAAAGCAGCTTGCGAAAAGGTACCGTTTGCCATACATTGACCT
>JACMMN010000366.1 GCA_014379075.1 Pyrinomonadaceae bacterium
GGCGATTCACCGCGGGGATCATGTTTAGGCTCACCGATTAAAAACGTTGATGTATCGGTTTACAAGAACTTTTCACCGGACTGGCTTAAATCAAGCTTCCTGGGTGAAGGTGCTCGGGTACAATTTCGTTTAGAATTCTTTAATGCCTTAAACAACGCCCAGTTTAGAGGAGATAGTATCGGCGTCGACTACTACAATGGAGTCGTTACTTGTGGAGCTGCTGTCTGCAGCCCGACAAATAACACCATTACTTCTATTAATGGAGGCGTGAACGGACAATTCGGACGTGCCGGGAGAACCCGGGGCGGTCGAGAAATCCAGTATGCATTGAAGTTAAATTTCTAATTTCAATTTAACTTGGCCAAGAAGGTAAAGCTCTCCCCCGGCTTTACCTTCTTGGTTTTTCTAGGCTATATTCTTATTACGCAATATTGATTTTGGCGGACGTTTTATGAGTGCTGCGAGGTTTCTGATTGTAATATTATTCGTTACTTTGTTCTCGCTCTGTGTCCACGCTCAAAGACCGAAAAAAACCGATAATCCTTTACAAACAGCACCACAGGTCAAAGAAGATTTGTTGGCACGCCATTTATCGGCGGCGGAGACGTATCAGCTTTCCGGCGATCTGCCGAATGCCGCCATTGAGAACCGGGCGGTCGTCAGCATCGCTCTTCGTTCGTTGGCGAACCTCGCGCTGAACGAGGGAAAGCTGGAACGGGCAATTAAACTATTAATAAATTCGATTGAAGTAAACGATGATGCCCAAACGCGGATGAGTCTGGCGATTGCGTACATGCGTTTGTCGGAAACCGACAAAGCAATCGATGAAGCTCGGAACGTTTTACGGCTTGATACGAAAAATATCCAGGCCCGTTATTTGTTGGGAAGATTATTTTATGCAAAGGGGGATTACACCGCGGCTTTGCCCGAACTGGAAAGCACGCTCATCAATTCGCCCGATTTCGACACCGCCTATGCACTCGCGGTTACCTATTTAAATCTGAAACAACCTGATCGTGCCAAACTCTTGTTCGAAGAGATGGAAACCGCGCTGAAAGACAAAAAGAACGGCCTGCATGTTCTTTTCGGCCGGGCATACGAAGGAGCGGGATACTACCCGGAAGCAGAGCGGGAATTCAAAATCGAACTGGCCGCTGATCCGAAAACTCCAAAAGCTCATTTCTTTATCGGCTACATTATTCTGCAACATGGCGGCAGCGAGCGTCTGGCGGAAGCCGGCCGGGAATTCGATGAGGAACTGCTGATTTCGCCGCAGGATTTCTATGCAAATTTCTTTTGCGGTGTGGTCGCAACATCCGATAGCGAGCACCCGAAAGCGATCAAATGTTTGCAGAAAGCCATTGCGCTGAGGCCGAAAGTTGCGGAAGCGTATCTTTTCTTGGGGCAGTCGCAGATCGAAACGGGCGACCCGGCGGCCGAAAAGAATTTGCGGCGGGCGATCGAACTTAGTCCGAACAAAGACAAAAAGGATTTTCAGCTTCGCCGCTCTCATTTCCTGCTCGGCCGTCTTCTGATTAAATCGGGACGCAGGGCCGAAGGCGAAAAGGAGCTCGCCAAGGCGAAGGAGATTCAAGACGAAATGCTCGCCGATGTGAGAGATGACGTGAGCAAAATTCTCAATCAGGTGGTCAACGATGATAAAACCAACGCGGATCGAAAATCCGTTAACGAAATTGAAAAATGGCCCGACACCGAAGCGGTCGAACTAACCCCGAAAAAAATCGTTGAAATAAACCAGCTCAAATCCCACTTTAGCGAGATTCTGGCTCAGGCATATCATAATCTTGGGGTTATAGATGCTCAGCAGGGCCAACCGGAATCGGCTCTCGCCAAATTTGCCGCCGCGGCCGAATGGAAACCCGATTTTCAGGGTTTGGACCGGAATTGGGGAATTATCGGTTTTCGCTCAAATCAGTTTGATAAAGCCGTCGGCCCGCTCGCCCGGCATCTAAAAAAACAGCCGGACGA
>JACMMN010000367.1 GCA_014379075.1 Pyrinomonadaceae bacterium
ACGATGACAGGAGCACCGTTCGTCTCCAGTCGGTCGCAGATATAACGGATATATTTGAGCGCAAATTCCTCCAAATCCCACGGCGATAAAATTCCGGCCCAGGTATCGAAGATCTGAACGGCATCGCATCCGGCCTTGATTTTTGCGTTCAGATAATCGACTACAGAATCCGCCAGCAACTGCAGCAATTCATGAGCGGCTGCCGGTTCCGTATAGATGAAACTTTTGATAATGTCATGGCTTTTCGACCCTTTGCCCTCGACCATATAGGTCGCGAGCGTCCACGGAGCTCCCGAAAAACCGATGAGCGGAACACGGCCGTCGAGCTTTTGCTTCGTCGCCTCGATGGCTTTCATTACGTAACCGAGACGCTCGGTAACACCTTCGATATTTAGTGATCGTATCGCTTCCAAGCTCCGGAGCGGCGAATCGAATACCGGGCCTTTTGATTCCAGGACCTCGAGCTTCATCCCCATTGCTTCGGGAATCACCAGAATATCTGAAAACAGAATTGCCGCATCCACGCCGACAATATCTATCGGCTGCACGGTTACCTCGCTGGCAAGTTCCGGAGTTTTGCAAAGCGTCAGAAAATCGGTTTTTTCACGAATCGCACGGTATTCGGGCAAATAACGGCCTGCCTGCCGCATTATCCATACCGGCGTCCGCTCCGTTTCCAAGCCTTTGCACGCCCTGAGAAAAATCGAATCTTTAATCACTTTGTTTCACTTGCTCAGCCAAACTATTCGCGAAATCCGCGGCATTGGCCTTTTTCGATATAAGCTGCAAATTCATTCCGGTTTCCCGTGCCCGGTTAGCGGTTGTCTCGCCGATCACGGCGGTATTTATTATTTTCGCCTCGTCGGAGCTGAATAGATTCACAAACGCATCAATGGCCGACGGACTGAAAAAACATATCCAATCTATCTCGCCGCCCTCGATCTTCTTCTCGATATTTCTTACCATTTCGCCGGATACCGGATTCTCCACCGTCCGGTAAACGACAACTTCGTCGACAACGGCCGATGTTCGCAGCAGCCAGGGAATTGTTCTCATGCTTTTGTCTCCCCGCATGAAAAGGAAATTTTTGCCGGTGAATTCTTCTGTCTCAAAAGAACTTATGAATTCTTTGGCAGTGTTTGCATTCTTCGAAAAAGCCAGATCAACATTCTTGCCGTCAAAAAGACTCTTCGTCCGTTCACCTAAAACATAAAATTTACCGACGAAGCTTTCAAAAGCGTTTACTCGTTCGAGAAAGATCGCGGCAGCGACAGGACTCGTTAAAAATATACCGTCGTATTTATCCAGCGTGCCGAGTTTTATATCCAGCTCAACGAGGTCTTCAACCGGCTCGGTATGTATCAGCGGAAGATTGAGGACTTCGAAGCCACTCTGCCGCAAAATAGAACTGAAATCGTCGTCTTCTCGGATAACCAAAACAACCTTTGTTTTCATCGATGCAGAAGTTTCTCCGGCTTCGTCCATGGTGCGGGCTTCCGCAAGCAATTTGTCCGACCCCTTTTCGATCAATATAAGCCCGAGCTGCATTCCCAAGCCGTCGGCGTCATCCTTTGGGCCGCTGATGGTCTCACGTAAATTTACGCTTCCGTCCAAATTGCCTGCCATGCCTTCCAAATGTATGGTGCCGCCATCCAACCATGCAACCGCTCCGACCGGCACTTGGCAGCCGCCCTCGATTGTCCTCAAAAAACTGCGTTCGGCGGTCACGCATATCTGCGTTACTGCGTGGCCGAGTTTTTCGACAAAGCAACTCGTTTCATTATCGCCGTCGCGGATCTCGACCGCCACCGCTCCTTGTCCGACGGCGGGCAGCATGATGTCAAAAGGAATGATTTGCTTTATATGTGAGTCAAGGCCAAGCCGGTGAAGGCCGGCATAGGCAAGAATCATCGCGTCCAAATCAGACGCCGCAAACTTTTCGAGCCGCGTCGGAACATTTCCGCGAATATCAAAAATTTGTAAATCAGGACGAAAATTTAGTAATTGGCTGCGGCGGCGCAAACTTCCGGTGGCGACTTTTGCCCCGTGCGGTAATTCGTCGATCGAATCGTATTTTTTGGAGATCAAAACATCGTTCGACACTTCCCTTTCCAAAACTGTGCCGATAATCAAGCCTTCCGGCTGGACAGTTTGCAAATCCTTCAAGCTGTGCACTGCTAGATCTATTTCTCCATCCAAAAGAGCGTTTTCGATCTGTCTTGTAAATAGACCTTTGTCGCCAATCTTTGCAAGTGCGACGTCGACGATCTTATCGCCGGTCGTATGGATGATCTTGATCTCAATACTTAAATCAGGAAAATGCTTTTGAAGTTCCGATGCGACGAAATTGCTTTGCCACATGGCAAGGTCGCTGCCGCGCGTCCCGATTATCAATTTTTGTTCAGGCATCGGCCGTCCTTGCCGCTTCCGCCCTCATCGACTGCAGTTTGCTCACAAGCTGAGTGTGATTTAGCAGATCGTCCTGCAAACTACCTTTGTTTTGCATCGCGAGTTTGTGAAATTCGGAAACATTTTTGGCGAGAAACTTCTTTATATCGACCATTTCTGCAACTATCTTGTGATCGGGCTTCGCGCGCGTTTTTTTGACGTCCGGCATTAAGGGGAGAGAATAATACCACATCAGGAAATCTCCCATTTCCTTCATCACCAGCTTTTTGACGAGGGGCAGGTCCTTCATTCGCAGCTCGTGATTGTGGTCCAAAATCGCGTGCAGATCGTCGATGTTTTTTAAGACGACGTTCTCGTTTTCAGCAGCGGCCTGGTCGATGTCGCGGGGAACGGCAATGTCTATCAAAAGAATTCTATTAGGCTGAGAAATGAAATCTTCACTGTATAGGATCGGTTCGGGCGAGCTTGTAGAGCTAATTACTATATCGGTTTCACCGAGATGATTTTTGAAATCCTCAAAATCGATCACCTCACTTTCGAACGAATGATTTTCGTAAAGTTTCTCCAACAATTCTTCAGCATGCACTCGGGTGCGGTTGGTTATAAAAATTTTGCCGGTCTTTTGCTTTATCAGACACTCGGCCGTCAATTTCGCAGTTTCGCCCGCACCGACGATGAGCACCGATTTCCCTTTTATCGAACCGAACGTATCGAGAGCGAGTTCGACCGCCGCAAAGCTTATCGACACTGCACCGCGATGGATCGATGTTTCGTTGAATGTCTTTTTGCCGATTTTTAAGGCCCTCTGCGAAAGCTGGTTTAGTATTTTTCCGGTTGAATGATTTTGTTGAGCCAAAGAATATGCACTTCGGACCTGACCGAGAATCTG
>JACMMN010000005.1 GCA_014379075.1 Pyrinomonadaceae bacterium
AAATCCGGAACCGGTCACGATGAAGGACCTGGCAAAGATAATTTACGATGGCGCGATGGAAAGAGGGTTGATCGAACGCTCCGAAAACGGGTTGCGGTTCGAATCGAAAATGTCGTTTAGCGATGACGTGATGATTCGAATTCCGGACGTGACGAAAGCGAAGGATATTCTCGGCTGGAAGCCGACTCTCAAAACTGCCGAATCCGTAGGTCAATGTCTTGATCTGATGGAAACCGATGAACGGAAAGCGGCGGTAACTGTTTAGTTTGCTCGGTGAGGGATGGCGAAAACCGTTGAAATCGTTATGCCCGTGTTCAATCGGCGGGAATTGACTTTGCAATGCCTGCGAAGTCTTTCGCGCGTTGATAGAACCGGCATCACAATTCATGTAATTGTGGTAGACGATGCGTCGACCGACGGGACGGCGGAGGCGATCATCCAGCAATTCCCCGATGTCGAGATCGTTCCGACGAAAGGCAATTTGTGGTACACCGCAGGGACCAATCGCGGGATCACCGCAGCCCTCAAACACGAGCCCGATTATATTCTCTGCTGCAACGACGATTCGATCTTCGAGGAGAAATGCGTCAGGAATATGGTTGAGTGCGCGGAAAAATACACGCGTTCGGTCGTCGGGGCCGTGTTGCTGGATTGGGCAATGCCGCACAAGGTTCGCCAGGTGGCTCCGCAATGGCGGTTGGCCGCGGGCGGCCTTCGTCATTGGCGCAAACAGACGGTCTGGACGATCCCGAACAAGCCCTGGGAGGTGGAGATCATAGTCGGCAACTGTGTTTTATATCCGGCGGCGGCCATCAGAGAATCGGGTCTGATGGACGAAAAGCGTTTGGTGCAGTACGGGGACGCCGAATACACGCCTCGGATGCGGCGCAAAAAATGGCGGCTATTGATCGAGCCGAAAGCCCGCGTGTTTTGCGAGCCCAACGTGGCTCCCGCAAGGTTCCGTCACATGAGTTTTGGGAAAAAGATCAAGGAGCTTTTTTCACATTCCGGCCAGCAGCACAGCCTGCGCAGGAGAATTCACATGACGCTCGGATCTGCCCCAAACCTGCTGCAGGGCATTGCCGCCGTCCCGGTCTTTTTCGCCCGTGCTGCCCTTGGGAAAACATACGAAGGCAGTTGGGCTGATAGATTGGTCGAGAAACCCCTGTCGGAAACATTCGCGGATACGGTTGTTAAAGATTAACCGTCAGTTGCATCGAAATCTTTGCCTGCGTCCTTAAAGAATAATGGAAAAGAAACCATCCGAGATGACGGCTCGCAGCGTGGCAAGAAACATCGTCTATGGTTTTTCTACCTGGATTCTGCCGATCGGACTTAGTTTTGTAGCAACGCCGATGATAGTCAGAGGGCTTGGTGAGGAAGATTACGGGATATATGCTCTGGTCATAGTTTTTGTAGGGTATTCGTTTAATTTCAGTTTTGGCCGTGCCGTTACCAAATATGTCTCGGAATACCGTTCCAGTGGTGATACGGGGAAAATCTCTGGCCTCATTTCCGCCGCGTGTTTGATAAGCCTCGTTGTAGGATTGCTTAGCGCGGCGATCATATTTTTGTCTTCGGACTGGCTGGCCGAACATGCATTTAGAATAAGTTCAGAATCACGCGATAAAACGGTCATCGCTCTGTATATCACCTCGCTGATCGTCTTCGTCCTAATGCAAAATCAGATCTTTTCCTCTATTTTGCAGGGAATCCACCGTTTCGATATTTATTCGAAGGTCCTCAATTTTAACAATTTCATATCATTGGCCGGCAATCTTTTACTGGCAATCAACGGATTTGGACTGGTCGGCCTGTTCGCCTGGAATCTTGTCGTGAGTTCGATAAGCGGCCTGATCTTTGCGGTGTTGGCTACGCGGCATTTGCCGGAGTTCAAATTGACGCTCAAATTTGGTTTTGACGACGTCAAGATCATCCTTTATTACAGCGCCGGGATCATCGGAGCTCAGGTTTTGAGCAATATTATCATATTGTTTGAAAGAAGCTGGATAACGCGGCAATTAGGGCCGGAAAGCCTTACATATTATGTCGTTCCGCTGATGCTCGCATTTTACATTCACGGTTTTGTTTCGAGCTTCATAGTCGTAATTTTTCCGCTCGCCAGCGAATTGAGGGACGATAGAGAAAGGCTTCTGAGGCTTTATACAAGGGCGACGAAGATCGTTTGTCTATTCGTATTTTTTTTCGCAACGTCCCTGATCGCGGAAGGCGATTTCTTTCTGAGCCTTTGGATGGGCCCGGATTTTGCAGCTAAAAGTTCGGGTTTTCTTGTCATTCAGACGGTCGGGTTTAGTTTTATGTCGATACAACTAGTTTCCTGGCAGATGACAGACGGCCTGGGTCATTCGAGCTATAATTTCTATCTGCTGGTCTTGTCTTTGCTTGTGACCATTCCGCTGATGATCGTTTTTATTCAGGATCACGGGGCCATGGGCGTCGCACTCGCCAGAATGGCAGGGCTTGCCGTCGTTTTCCTTTCAATTTTTTATGTGGAGAGATGGTTTTTTTCGAAGATCCAAAAAATATTCTGGCTGAGGCTGCTTTCGATCTTAACTATCGCCAGCATTCTTTCCGCAGTCGTGGAGATCGTAATCCTCAAGAATTTCGCTTTGACTTGGCTGACATTTATATTTGCCACAACTGCGGGCGGAGTTTTCTACGGATCTGCTGTGTGGGCACTAAACTTCATTAGCGATGATGAAAAGAACCTGATAAAACGGATGTTGAAAATTCAGTCGAACGGCGCGTGAATTCTCCCTGTTTACATAGAACAAAACGACATTTCTAATTGTAATGTAAATTTACTATAATTTTTATAGTGATAATTTATTCGATTACTTTGCTGTACTGCCGATAAAGGCGATGAGAGACTTTACCAGCCATCAAATGCCGGGTTTTACCGTGACGAGCGACCGCAATCCGCTGTTTATGCTGTTGCCCGCGCTTTTTTTGATGTTGGGGGTGATATTCTTTCTTTTTCTATTCGTCATGGATTTGGGAGAATCTGCTTTCGAGTTGGAAAGGCCCTATCTTATCCCGTGGGTTATTGCGACCGGTTTGGTCGTTGTCGCTCCGTCGGTCTATTTAAAATATCGAAATGAGTTCAGCGTCACGCATCCCTTGGTTTTTGCGGCTCTTACTTATTTTTTCCCGATCTTCTTTCTCGGCGGCTTGAGCCTGGCTTTTGGCCTTTCAAGTCACTATTACCTAAACTATGTAACCGATCCGCAATATAATTTTCCGCTCGCATTTCTCTGCGCAATGGTCGGTTACGCGGGTTTGTCGGCCGGCTTCTTTATTCCCAAGGGCAAAAACGTCGGAAATTATATTGCCTCGTGGCTCCCGAAATGGGACTTCAAGCCCGAGGAAATTGTCATTGGGAGCCTTGTCTGTCTCGCTGTCGGAATTTTCCTAAATATTTCGGCGCTCGAGCTGGGGCAGATAGGCTTTCAGTCAACGGCGGATGACGCATTGGGCGAAACCGTTAGTTTGAACTATTATTTGACGATAATTGCCCCGACGTCTTCCTTTCTTTTGTGGATCGCCTTCTTTAAATTTAAGGAGTGGAATTTCTACCATTTGATCATCGCTGTGGTTCAGATTCTGACCGCGGGTTTTATGCTGGTCATTCTGGGCGGCAAAAGCAGCCTTCTGCAAAGTTTGGTATTAGCCATCGGGGCTTTCGTGTTGGTTAAGCGAAAGGTAGTCTTAAAACACTGGGTAATTTTTACCGCTGGATTGCTGATATGTTTAATTGTTGGCGTGATCTACGGTACGAAATTCCGAAATTTGAAAGGCGGCAATGACCGCATATCGGCCGAAAAATATGGCGAGGTCGCGTTCGAATCGATGGCCGGCCTCGGTGACGGAGATATGTCCGTCCAACTGCAGGAAACCTTCGAAGTGCTTGCGGAACGCCTGGAGATTGTTAGTTCGCTGGCTGTCGTGGTTTCTAATTACGAGGCTTTATCAACATACGAGGCATCGTACGGCCTTGAAAATAATATCTGGACGTACACCTGGACGGCCTTTATCCCGCGATTTTTGTGGAAGGATAAGCCGGTCATTGCGGATAATTATTCCTACAACGAGCTTTATTTCGACCACGGCGGTTTCGGCCTTGCCATCACCGCAATGGGAGATCTCTTAAGGAATTTCGGGCCCTTGGGCGTGCCTTTGGGTATGATCGTTCTTGGTTTTGTTCTGCGTATTTTTTATGCGATGTTCGTTGAGGGACAGCCTTTTTCGGCGTGGCGGACAACTATTTATTTCCTCGTTCTGACAAGAATTAATTACGATAGTTTTTATGGCGAGATATTACCGACGACACTTCGAATCGCGGCCGTGATCTTTATTCAATTATTCATCTTGAAAATAGTCATCTACGCTATGAGGCGAAATAATACTTAAGATTAAAGGATGGAAATCGTAGTTTTTACCAACGGCTGTTTCGATATCGTTCATCCGGGGCATATAGACCTTCTCAACCGGGCGAAAGCGTTGGGCACGAGATTGATCGTCGGGATAAACAGCGATGAATCTGCGAGAAATATTAAAGGGAACGGGCGCCCGTTTTTCAAGCATGATGAACGGGCATCCGTTCTTTTAGGCTTGAAGGCGGTAGACGAAGTTCATATATTTCATGAACTTACACCTGAAAACCTGATACGACAGATCAATCCCGATATTCTGGTCAAGGGCGGCGATTGGAGTACAACTGAAATTATAGGTTCCGATTTCGTCCTTACAAACGGGGGCCAGGTTATTTCGCTCCCCCTTTTGGAGGGTAATTCGTCAAGCAGGATAGTCGCGAAGATACGGAATATCGAATCGCACCAAGTCCCAACTGCCGAAGGAAATTTTGCGAACTCTTTTTCACAGCATATTGAAGTTTTCGAGGAAATGCTGATCTCTTCCGTAGATGCCGTCGCTCAATGTGCCGCGATCATTCTCGAAACCTTCAGAAACGGGCGAAAAGTTCTTCTTTGCGGCAACGGCGGGAGCGCGGCCGACGCTCAGCATATTGCTGCCGAATTCGTGGGCAGGTACGAAACGGAACGAAAGGCTTTGCCGGCAATTGCTTTGACTACGGACACCTCGGCACTGACGGCACTCGCGAACGATTATGACTTCGAGCGGATCTTTTCGAGGCAGGTGGACGCTCTTGCGCAGGAAGGAGACTGTCTCATCGCAATAAGTACCAGCGGTAATTCGCCAAATGTGATAGCCGCCGTGATGGCCGCGAGGAAGCGAGGTTGCCGGATCGTCGGAATGACCGGTGCCGCCGGAAAAAAACTGGCCGGCCTGTCGGATGCATGTTTGATGGTTCCGTCGGACCGTACTGCAAGAATTCAGGAAGCCCATATTGCCACGGCTCACGTTTGGTGCGAGATGGTCGACGCCGAGATGGCACAGGGAATTAAAGCATCCGAAGCATGAATATTACCGAGAATTTTTCCGACGTTAAGGTTCTTGTGATCGGTGATGTAATGCTCGATCGTTACTGGTGGGGAACCGTCGACCGTATTTCACCCGAGGCCCCCGTGCCGGTGGTTTCGCTAAACCGGACGAGCCTCGTCGCGGGCGGAGCGGCGAACGTGGCCGCAAACGTGGCCGGACTCGGTGCGATTCCATTTCTGATAGGCATCACGGGCGACGATGCGGATGCGAAACTCTTCGCCGGCGTCTTAAAAGATGCAAATATCACGAATTTCAAATTGTTTAAGCTAAAGGGCCGTAAATCCACCGTAAAAACCAGGATAATCGCTCATAATCAGCAAGTTGTCAGGCTCGATCAGGAAACGAGTTCAGAACTTACGTCCAGCGAAGCGGCCGGGCTGTTCGATGAGATCCGGCCATATTTCGATGAGATCGATATAGTTATAATTTCTGATTATGCAAAAGGCTTTCTCACGGACGACCTGGTGAGAAATCTCATCGGATATGCAAACAAGCAGAATAAAATGATTCTCGCCGACCCAAAAGGAAAGGATTATTCAAAATATGCATTTGCTACGCTTTTAACTCCGAATCAAAGGGAGGCGGCGGACGCATGCGGGATTGAACATAACAGCGTGAATTTAGTGGAGCGGTCGGGCGATTTTTTGCTCGAGAAACTCTCGCTGATGGCTTTACTGATAACGCAGGGCGAGAAGGGAATGACGCTGCTTGAGAAAGGAAAAGTCCCGGAATACTTACAGGCGATGGCACGAACCGTTTACGACGTCACCGGGGCCGGCGATACCGCTATTGCAACGATGGCGATAGCTCTGGGATGCGGCACCGGCTTTCTGCGGGCAGCGGAAATCGCGAATCTGGCGGCGGGCCTGGTCGTGGAAACGGTCGGTACCACGCCTGTCACGATGGATATGATCCGCTCGTATGCGGCAGACCACTAAATGAAGATCAAAGTTTTATATGTCGAAAGAAAACCGCATGAATTTGTAAGTTTGGAAAAGGCTTTCCGTCAAATCGCCGCGTGCATTTCCGAAAGGTTCGAAACCGACTTTCAACAATTGCCATACGGACTGCGTTTTCCCGACACAATCAAAAATTTAATATTTTTCAGGAAGAGAAAGGCCGATATCTATCACATTACGGGCCACGTCCATTATATCGCACTGCTGTTTTCTCCTCGCAATACGGTGCTTTCGATAATGGACCTAAGATTCCTCTATATTAAAAACGGCCTACGGCGTTTTTTGCTGAAGAAATTGTATCTGGATCTTCCGGTCAAAAGGCTCGAATACATCACCGCAATTTCCGAGCAGACAAAACAGGAAATAATCTTCCACACGAAATGCCGCGAAGACAAGATCCGGATGTTGGACCTCACGCTTTTCAATCATTTCTATGTAGAAAACGAACGGCCTTTTAACGCGGAGAAGCCCGTGATATTGCAGGTCGGGACGATGGAAAACAAGAACGTTCCTAACCTGATACGGGCGCTCCGAGGTCTTTCGTGTAAACTGGTCATCATCGGAAAAGTGGACGCACTGCTGCTGACAGTATTGCGCGAAAACGAGATAGATTTTGAAAGCAGGTCCGAATTGAATGGCGACGAAATGCGGAGTGAGTACGAACGGTCTGACATCGTCGCGTTCTGTTCGACTCTCGAAGGATTCGGCCTCCCGATAATAGAGGCTCAGTCGATGCAGAAACCGGTCGTCACAAGCAATATTTCTCCTATGATAGAAACTTCAGGATCCGCCGCTGCGTTGGTAGACCCGCTTGATGTGGCAAGTATTCGTGCGGGAATCGATAAAGTGATCGGCGATCGGGAATTTAGAAATAAACTGATCATGGAAGGGCTTCAAAACATTGAGAGGTTTAACCCTCGAATAACCGCAGCGGGTTATGAAAAACTTTACGAGGAAATTCTGGTGAATATCGAAGCAGGGAAGAATACTAACTGACATTGTCGCTTATATTTACTGCATGAGATCGAGAATTCACTTTCATGGTCTATTCGCCGACATTGCAGGTAGTTGATTAAGATGAAAATTCTAATTTTCGGTGGAAACGGTATGCTCGGCCACCAGCTTCTTCGCGTTTTGGAAGAAAACCATGAGGTCTGGATCACCGTCAGAAAGGACTTTGCTGAAATTGAGCGTTTCGGGATTTTCTGCCCGGGCCGGACAATTGAAAATGTAAACGCCGAGAACCTTGCATCAATTCGGGATGCAATCGACAAGGTGAAGCCGCACGCGGTGATAAACGCCATAGGCGTTATCAAACAACTACCGGATTCGAAGAATGTAATAAAGACACTTTCGATAAACTCGATATTTCCGCATCAATTGGCTGAACTATCTGGTGAATTCGGCTTTCGGCTTATTTGTATAAGCACAGATTGCGTTTTCGATGGCGCAAAAGGAAATTATTCGGAAAGAGATCCGCCGAATGCAGCCGATCTATACGGCAAGAGCAAGAATCTGGGCGAAGTGCTCGCCGACAATTGCCTGACGCTGAGAACTTCTATCATCGGACGGGAATTCGAAACCGGCCATAGTCTGGTAGAGTGGTTTATCGGCAATCGTGGCAAAACCGTAAAGGGCTTTGTAAATGCTATATACAGCGGGTTTCCGACTACTGTTTTTTCAAATATAATTGCAGATATAATAAAAAACCATGGCAGATTGGCCGGTCTTTATCACGTATCGAGTGAGCCGATCAATAAATTTGACCTATTGACGCTTATAAAAGCTGAATACAATCTTGATATAAATATCGAGCCGTTTGAAGATTTTAAAATTGACAGAAGCTTGGATTCGACGCGGTTCAAAGTGGAGACGGGCTTTTCTCCGCAGCCATGGAAATCCATGATCAAAGCAATGGCGGCGGATCCGACACCGTACGAAAAATGGGAAAGATGAAGGAACTTGAGGGCAAACGTATTTTGGTGACCGGAGGTACCGGATCGCTCGGCCAAACATTGGTCAAACGGATCCTATCCGGCGAAATGGGCATGCCGGCGAAGATCACTGTGTTTTCGCGCGATGAGGCAAAGCAGCATTATATGCGGCTCGATTTTATGCATCGCAACACGGCAACCGACGACATTATTTACAAAAATTCGACCGACCTGCTGAATTTTCGAATAGGAGACGTTCGCGACTACTCAGCTTTGACCTCGGCTCTCCGCGAAGCGGATGTCGTTTTTCACGCAGCGGCTCTCAAGCAGGTCCCTTCGTGTGAATATTTCCCGTACGAAGCGGTGATGACAAATGTCCTCGGCGCTCAGAATCTCGTGCGTTCGATCGCGGAAAATAATTTCCCGGTCGAAAAGGTAGTCGGAATTTCGACCGACAAGGCGTGCAAACCGATAAATGTAATGGGTATGACAAAGGCTTTGCAGGAACGCGTTTTAATTGAAGCAAATCGTGATAGTCCCGCCGCCGGCTTTATGTGCGTCCGATACGGAAACGTTATAGCTTCGCGCGGGTCGATAGTTCCGCTTTTTGTCGAACTGGCTAAAAATAACAGGCCTTTGACAGTAACGCTTCCGGAAATGACGCGGTTTTTGCTAAGTTTGGATCGTGCCGTCGATACCGTCTTCGCTGCTATCTCAAGCGGACGACGGGGCGAAACGTTCGTACCAAAAGTGCCGGCAGCAAATATTGCCGATCTGGCGAAGGCCGTCATGGGAAATAAGAATCTTCCAATCGTATACACCGGGATCAGGCCCGGCGAAAAGATCCATGAAATTATGGTTTCTGAGGAAGAATGTTTCCGGACAAGAGAGTTTGGCGATTATTACGTGATAATGCCTGTATTACCGGAGCTTCGCGATTCCGACGAATTCGTTCAGGCTCTGACGAAGGAATATTCGTCAAGCGACAATAATCTTTCGATCTCAGAACTTCGCGATCTGCTCGGTTCGGCGGATCATGAGATCAGACAGTTTCTGTCGAGCAATTAAACGAAGATTTATGAAGGTAATGACTATTTTCGGAACGCGTCCGGAGATCATCAGGCTGAGCATCGTCTTAAAGATCCTCGATCAGCATTGCGAACATACGACCGTCCATACCGGGCAGAACTACGACGAAAGTCTGAGCGATATTTTTATCCGCGACTTGGAAATTCGGCCGCCCGATGTGCATTTGGGTATCCGGTCCAGCAGTTTCGGCGATCAGGCCGGGCAAATTCTTTCGCAAACGGACGCAGCTCTCGAGAAATACCGGCCGGACAAGGTTCTGATCCTGGGAGACACGAACAGCGCCTTGTCTGCCATCGTCGCCGCCCGGCGTGGTATTCCGGTATTCCATATGGAAGCGGGGAACCGATGCTTCGACGACCGCGTCCCGGAGGAGATCAACCGGCGAATAATCGATCATTCGAGCAGTGTTCTGCTCCCTTACACGGAGAGAAGTAAAGAAAACCTGGTTGCGGAGGGCATAGAACGCGAGAGAATCTATGTCACCGGAAATCCGATCAACGAGGTATTGGAAAATTTTTCCGGCAAGATCGACGCCAGCAAGACTCTGGAAGAATTGAATGTTAAGCCTTTCGAATATTTCCTCGTGACGCTTCACCGTGCGGAGAATGTCGATGTCGAATCGCGGCTCCGAAGTATTTTCGAAGCCTTCGACACCGTCTCCCAAAAATACGGGAAGGAATTTTTGATCAGCGTTCACCCGAGAACGGCGGAGAAGATTGAAAGATTCGGCATCTCGCCCGACAGGGCAAAGATTAGGCTCCTCAAACCGCTGGGCTTTTTTGACTTTGTAAAACTGGAGAAGAATTCGCTTGCGGTTTTGACCGATAGCGGGACCGTTCAGGAAGAATGCTGTATCTTCGGCATTCCGAATGTCACTCTGCGTGACGTGACGGAACGGCCGGAAACGATGGAATGCGGCAGTAACATCCTCAGCGGAGCCAAACCGGATGCGATCGTTCGCGGTGTCGAGCTTGCAATTTCTCAACCGGCCGACTGGTCTCCGCCACCGGAATATCTCGCGTCCAATGTATCGCGAACCGTCAGCAAGATAGTTCTGGGTTACACAAATCTGCGGAGTCACTTTTCCTAAACAATGCCGGCTCAAATTGATCCATGAAAAAGAAGATCATGATTTTCTGTGATTCTTACCTGCCGAGCTACAAAAGCGGCGGCGGCATGTGGACCGTCGTAAACCTTGTGGACAGATTCCACGACCGTTACGATTTCTCGGTGGTTACGCGGAATTACGATAGCAAATCCGACCGGATGCCTTTCACGTCGGTTCGAACGGACGAGTGGAATTCTTGCGGAAATGCAAATGTATTTTATGCTTCAAGCAGGAGATTAACGAGCGCCGATATCGCTAAACGGGTAGCGGAAATAGAGCCCGATATGGCCTATCTAAATAGTGCATTCAGCGTACCGGTGCTTAAATTCTTGTTCGCAAGAAAAAAAAAAATGATCCGGGAGATCCCCGTGATACTCGCGCCATGCGGCGAACTTTCCAGAGGAGCATTGTCCGTAAAGCCGCTGAAGAAAAAGGTGTTTATTAAATATGCGAGGCTTTTTAATCTTTACGACAGGTTGATCTGGAAGGCTTCATCCGATCTAGAAGCGGATGAGATCGCCAATGTCATGGGAGGGATTTGCGATACGATAGTGGCTCCGGATCTAATTCCGCGGACAATTCTTCCGGGTTTCTCGCCCGAGCGTAAACCAGTGAAAAAAAAGGGCTCGGTCAAGTTTATTTTTCTTTCACGCGTTGTTCCGAAAAAAAATCTTCTCTATGTTCTGGAAAGGTTGAGTCATATCCGCGATGGCGAAATAGTGCTGGATATTGTGGGAGATCCGGAAGACCGGACCTATTGGCAGGAATGCCTCAAATCAATCTCCCGTTTGCCGAAAACAATTGCGGTTAATATTGTCGGCCCGGTATCGTACGGAGATGGACTCGAACTGCTGATCGCAAATCATTTTTTTATTTTGCCGACGCTTAACGAAAATTTCGGCTATGTTTTTATCGAAAGCTTAGCAGCCGGATGTCCGATTTTGATCAGTGACCAAACTGTGTGGAGCCGCGTGGAACGTGAAGGTAGCGGTTGGGTTGTGCCGCTCGAAAATCCCGATGTGTGGTCGCAAAGAATAAAACATTGTGTAGAGATGGATTCGAAGGATTACCTTGCTATGTCAAGATCGGCGAGGAGATATGCCGAAGACTGGCTGTCTGACCCAACGCTGGAAGAGGCGACGCATAAAGTTTTGCAAAAAGGTTTAAATCATCGCGCGGGATGAATAACGATCAAATGAGTTTCAACGCGGAAAAGAATGGTCGTACTGGCAAAAAACGCTTGTGGGTCGTGACGGAAGTTTATTATCCCGAAGTAATATCGACCGGCTATTATCTTACGTCGATCGCTGAAGGCCTGCAGGAAGATTTCGATGTTAACGTCTTGTGCGGGCAACCGAATTACGCGGCCCGCGGCACGATTGCCCCAAAGCGGGAGAATCGAAACGGCGTCGAGATATTCAGAGCTTCAAGCACGACGCTTGATAAGAATGTTATCGTTTTCCGGTTGATTAATATGGTGACACTCGGGATCGCGATGTTCGCCAAATCGTTGCGTAATTTTCGCAAAGGTGACCGCATTCTTGTTGTCACCGCGCCGCCGAGTCTGCCTTTTACCACCGCGCTTGCCGCCCTGATCAAAGGCAGCAGCTACACGCTTTTGCTGCATGACAGCTATCCCGAAATACTTGTCGCGGTTGGAAAGTTGAAACGCGGTTCGTTATTCGCGACCGCTTTGAATTTTTGCAATCGATGGCTGTTTAAATACACAAGTAAGGTGATAGTCGTCGGCCGCGATATGAATGAATTGGTAACTAAAAAGACTGCGGGACTCGACCTGCCGATCGTAACGATCCCGAATTGGGCCGATCTTGAGGGCGTTCATCCCACTGAAAGGAAGGAAAACATTCTTTTAGAGCAACTCGGACTATCTGGCAAATTTGTGTTCATGTATGCTGGAAATATCGGACATCCTACCGATTTGGAAAGCATTATTGAGTGCGCTGAGAGATTGAGTGCTCACGATCATTTTCATTTCGTTTTTATCGGATCGGGTGCGAAAAAAAGTTGGCTGCAGGCCGAGATTGAATCGCGAAACCTCGCAAACGTATCTATTTTGGAGCCGCGGCCCAGGAGCGAGCAGATCGTTTTCTTAAACGCCTGCGATATCGGCCTCATTTCGCTGGTTCAAAATATGTGGGGTACCGCGATGCCGAGCCGTACATATAACATTCTAGCCGCCGGAAAGCCGATTTTGGCTTTGACTGACAACGGCTCCGAATTGTCCCGCGTGATAGATGAGGAAAATGTTGGCTGGCACGTTCCGCCGGGTGATCCGGATTTATTGTTCGACACGATACTCGATATTTATGCCCGAAAAGGCGAACTGGCTGAAATGGGAAATAGGGCTCGAGGAGCGGCTCTGAACAAGTATTCCCTGAAAGATGCGGTGGATAAATACAGGGCGGAGCTGCGGTAATTGATCGCATGAAAGTAATCGTTATCGGTGCAACCGGATTTGTGGGAAAAGCCATTGTTAGCGAGCTGCGCGGCAATTTAATTTCGGTTATTGCCGTTGGCGGCCCCAGGTCCGCGCCATTGCAAGAAGCGGATGGTTTGCAATCGATCAATGGAATAGATATTACAAATTCGGATGATATGGCAACGCTAGAAAACATTCAGAATGTAGATGCCGTCATTCACGCTGCCGGCCTTGCACATCAATTTGGAAAGGTAACCCGCGAAGATCTTTGGAATGTAAATGTCGCCGGAACTGAAAAGGTTGCCCGATTGGCGCAAAATTTGGCCGTTCGGCATTTCATGTTGATCAGTTCAGTTTTGGTTTACGGACGAGGGAGCTCCCGAAATGAAGTCCTGTCAGAGATTTCAATCTGCCAACCCGAAGATGCTTACGCCCGAAGTAAGCTTGCCGGCGAGGAGATCGCGTCGGAGATATGCGGAAAGGCCGCAATTCCATTGACGATTTTGCGGCCCGCTCCGATCATTGGCGAAGGAAGCAAAGGAAATTTCAGAAGGCTCATAAGGTTGATCGCAAAACGCAGGTTTGTCTGGCTTGGAAATGGCCGAAATCGAAAAAGCCTCGTTTCGGTCAGCGATGTTGCAAAAGCGTGTCGCGTCGTCCTTGAAAACAAGAAGTCTGAAAGCGAGATCTTTAATATCGCGGGCCCGCCGATGGAAATGAAGGAAATTGTTACTGAAATTACCAGAAGTCTATCGCTCAAGCCATCGAATATTTCGATTCCCGTAACACCTGTGCGTGGAATTTTGAAGTTCGGCACCCTTATTTTCCCAGTAAATGGTGCGACCCGGCTGTTGAATACGATCGAAAAATGGATCAGCGACGATATCTATTCGGCCGAAAAGCTCCGGCAGCGATATGGTTTTGCCGCGGATTCTGATCTGAAGGCTGTAATTCGACTGGAAGTCGACTGGTATATTAAGCAAACGTGACTGAATTACTTCTATTTTCGATTTCGTTCTTTGCATCGTATGCCGGTGTTGCGGCCTACATACGCTACAGTTCGAAACGCGGACTGCTGGATGTTCCAAATGACAGGAGCTCACATCAAACTCCAACACCGCGCGGAGGAGGCCTGGTAATAGTTACCGTAAGTTTGTTTGCGTACTGCATTATATCAACCTGCCTAAGCAACACCATTAGCTGGGGATATGTAGTTGGGGCTTTAATTATCGCGTTGGTAAGTTGGTTCGACGATCTATATTCCGTTTCTTTCATAATCCGATTTTTTATCCATTCGGCCGCTGCTTCCACGGTCCTCGTGGATTCAGGTTACTGGAACGAACTTTACGTTCCTGGCACTGGGTTTATCCTGTACTTGGGAACCTTCGGTGTCATCATCACTTTCTTTTGGATAGTATGGATGATCAATGCATACAATTTTATGGACGGAATCGACGGCATCGCGGGTTTGCAGGCCGTTTTGGCAAGTACCGGATGGCTCATTTTTGCTCTGGTTTTCGATTATAACTCTATTTATTTGTTTGCGGGCGTACTGCTGTTTACGAATTTGGGCTTTCTGCTGCACAATTGGAGCCCCGCGAAAATATTCATGGGCGATGTCGGAAGCGCTTTTCTTGGTTTTACCTTTGCGGTGCTGCCGATCATGGCCTTTAAAGAGAAACCTGACATTGCCCCGGTTGTCCCGGTCGTTGCCCTATTTTTTGTTTGGTTCTTTATTTTTGACACGATCCTGACATTATTTTTGCGTTTACTAAAAGGTGAGCGGGTATGGATCGCTCATCGCGGACATCTATATCAGCGTTTGGTTTTCTCAGGGCGTTCGCATGGTTTTGTCGCTGCATTTTATGGGTCGTTTACTGCCGTTGTAGTAATTGCCTCGCTAACGTTCGCAATTTTTCGTGGAAATTTCGAATTTTTACTGATTTCTATAGTATTGTTCCTTACTGCCGCATTGCTGGCGGTTAGCCTAAAAAGAAATATTGACCTGATTAAACAATAGTGTTACGTTTTTACTGGGCGTTGTGCGTGATGTTTTCCGGAACCCTGAATGTCAGAGGCAGAATTAGTTTTTCAGTCGAAATTTGATCAGGAATTCCTTTTCGAGTGCTACGGCGTAGTTGTAAAGGTCGAGAGCAATGCTCGCGGGTTGATGCTGGAAATTCAGGAGCGAGTTAGAAAAGCGTTTCTTGACCGTATAGAGATCCTTGAATCTTCAGATATTTCGGGAATCCACTCATTCGGGGCCGGCGTCGAAAACGGCGTTTATTTTTATTTCGAAAAAGGGTCGCAAAATTCACAGACTGGATCGAAGTCGATATTGTTAAATTTTCTTGAGAGCATGATTCGCCTGACGGTTGCCGAACATGCTGTTTCGAAGGTGTTTATTCATGCCGGCGTTATAGGATGGAAGGGAAAGGCTATCCTAATACCGGGAAACAGTTATTCCGGAAAGACCACCCTCGTTGCCGAATTGGTTAAAAACGGGGCTGTCTACTATTCGGATGAGTATGCCGTCCTAGACGAACACGGATTTGTCCATGCTTTTGCCCGGCCGCTCGCGATGCGGGGAATTGAATCAAAGGATACTCAAACGGATATTTCCGTTGAGTCCCTGGGCGGTGTTGCCGGAGAGGAACCTCTTCGGGTAGGAATGGTTTTGATAACTAAGTATCGTCCCGGTGCGAAATGGGATCCTAAGCTTCTTAATCCGGGAAATGGAGTGATCGAAATGATCCCTCACACAATTCCGATTAGGTTTAACACGAAATTCGCATTGAGCGTGTTAAATATTGTGGCAAGTGGTACACTTGTCGTGAAGAGCCAAAGAAACGACGCGAAGAAATTCGCGAAGATTCTTTTGACTTTTTTTGACAATGGGTTGAATTGCGATAAAATTATTTAACTTTATTGTATTTGTATATTTGTTCGGAGGAGAAAATGAAAAATTCGCAGAATCCGGTAGCTCGGAAAAATGACTTGGTCGTACAGGAAGTTACCGATGAGGTATTGGTTTACGACCTGAGTTCAAATAAAGCTCACTGCTTGAACCAAACCGCGGCGATGGTTTGGAAGTCGTGTGATGGGACCAATTCTGTCACCGACATTGCGCGATTGGTGGGATCGGAAGCGGGTGGGCATATTTCGGAAGATGTCGTGTGGCTGGCAATAGACCAACTTAACGAAAGTGACTTGCTCGAGCAGGAGCTGAGATCCAGTTTTGCGGGTCAGTCTCGGCGTGAAGTCATTAAAAAGATCGGGTTGGCCTCAATGATAGGCTTGCCTATAATCGCTTCGCTAGTCGCACCTTCAAACGTTTTGGCAGTCGGATCATGTTCATGCACTAGTACCGCTCAGTGCGCTTCGCAGACAGGTTGCCAAAACCTTCTTAACTGTAACTGTGCCGGCAGGTGCGCGGATCCTGTTGTTTGTCCCGGTCAAACTGAACGGCCAACTTCTACAGACTCACGTTAACGGAAGTCTTTTAGCGAAATCTGAGTAGTAAAGGTAAAATACCTTTACTACTCTTTTATTTTGCTTGAGACTCGGTGCTGAAACTAGACAATGGACGATAATTACCGATGGCATCTGCTGCGGCTGAAGAGGCACGAAATCATGCTCCGCCGGGCCTTCGGACGTTTTCGAGAATGTGGGTTTGAGCCAATATTGATAAAGGGATGGGCGATCGCTAAGTTGTATCCGTGGGGCGTTCCCAGGTTTTTTGGTGATATCGATCTGGCGGTTACAAGTTCGGATTTCGAGAATGCCTTTCGTTTCTGCCAACATGACGATATTAGAATCCTCGATATAGATTTGCACAATGAATTCAGGCATTTGGATACGCAGCCGTGGGATGAGTTGTTTGGCCGCTCGCAGCTTATAGATCTGGAAGGTACGGATATTCGCGTTCTCTGTCCGGAAGATCACCTACGGGTGCTCTGCGTGCATTGGCTAACTGACGGCGGTGCATACAAGGAGAAACTATGGGACATATATTACGCCGTTGAAAACCGCGGCCCGGATTTTAATTGGGATCTGTGTTTGATCACAGCCAGCGAGGTAAGGCGACGATGGATAATTTACACAATCGGCTTGGCCCATGAATACCTTGGCCTGGAAATCGGCGATCTGCCGTTTGCCGATGAGGCAAAAAACACCCCGAAATGGTTGCGGCGTGCGGTTGAAAAGGAATGGAAAAGCCCTGGCCCGCCGTTGCCGATCCACACATGCCTCGGAGACCGAAAGCTCTTCCTTGAACAGATCCGCAAGCGTTTCCCCCCCAATCCGATTCAGTCAACGGTCGACATGGAAGGCTCATTCGATGCGGATACGACGACCTATTATCAGATCGGAAGTTTCTTCAAACGGCTATCTCCCTCAGTAAAGCGCGTTTTAACTACTATTCGAACTGGCGCTAAACGGACGTAACTCATTTTGTTAAAACCGATAAAAACCATATTGGCGATAGAGGCCGCTATCCGCGGGGGTAGCGTTTCGCTGCTTGAGGATAACAAGGAAGTTTTTTCATTCGGCGGGGTTACGGATGTTTCTCGGGCGGAAGATCTTCTCGTGAATATCGCCGCGCTTTTCGAAACGGCCGGAATCGAGAAGAGCCAGATAGACTTGATCGCTGTTTCGAACGGGCCTGGAAGTTTCACGGGTATCCGAATCGGGTTGGCGACAGCATTGGGCCTAAAAGATTCTTTGGGAATCCCTTGTATTGGCGTCTCTTTGCTCTCTGCCGTGGCCGCCAATTTTCACGGCGCGGATAAAGTAGCCGTTGTGATGCCTGTCGGCAAAAATGACATTTGCTGGCAAATCTATAAAAATAACGATGGCCGAACTGAATCCGTCTCACTGCCGATTGGCTCAGAGCGCATTCAGTTCCTCAATTTTATGAGCGAATCTCCGGATTTGAAAATTTTGATCCAAAGCGATCTGTATGACATCTTGCAATTTGACAGCGGTCAGCATCATCGGGCGGTTCGGATAGATCAAAATCTGGCTTATATCGTTGGCCTTGGGGCTCAAAATTCGAATCTGGTTTCAGATACTGAACCCTTCTATATTCACAGCTCCCGGTCATCACTCGGAGTCAGTTGATCGAGTAACTATGCAAAATTTTAGGATCCGCATAATGTTACCGGATGATTTGACGGATATACTACAAATCTCGGATGAATGCGGCCTGAGTCACTGGTCCCGTCAAGACTATCTTGACGAGGCAACGCGGACCGATTCGATAATGCTCTGCGCCGAGTGTGATGAATTCGAAGTGGCCGCCTTCCTCGTTTCACGGACGGTTTTAAGTGCGGGTGCCAAAAATTGCCTCGACGCCGAACTGTATAATATCGGTGTGCGCCCCGAACTGCAGAATCAAGGCTGTGGAACGATGCTTATTGCCAAATTTTTAGAAAACTGCGGAGAATTATCCGTTGAGAATATCTGGCTGGATGTCAGGAGTTCGAACAGTAACGCAATAAATTTTTATAAATGCTTTGGCTTTAGAGAATTTGCTTTGCGAAAGAATTTCTACAGCGATCCGGCCGAAGACGGCATTATTATGAAAGTCGTGCTTTAGGACGGTTTATTAACAAAGCCGTAACAAAGCTTGATAATTGCGCTTAAATTGAGCTAATATCATTTTTAAGCCCAATTTTCATAGCCAGCTTGATTGTCGGGCCTAAAAAATATGAAAAGCGAGGAAGAAAATCTATGGATATGTCAACTTCTGATCCGGTCAGAGACGAACTGATAAAAAGTAACCCTATGTTCAGAGATTTGGTTCATCAGCATCAGACCTACGAACAAAGGTTAGTGGAATTAGCCCACTTAACCTATCCGAACGATGACGAACAGATGGAAGAGGTCACTTTAAAAAAGAAGAAATTACTCGTCAAAGATGAGATCTATTCGATAATGCACAACTTTGCCGTGTCACACTAGAGATTGAGGATTACAGAAATTTATAAAGAGCGGCTCGTGTGCCGCTCTTTTTATGGCTAGCAAGGCTTCACGCCGTAGGAAACGAGAGATGCGGCAGTCGAAAAAATGATCGAATTGTCTTTTGTGGAGTTTGGCATTATTCCTGGAGAATTTTCTTGATCCATAATAAATTGATTGACGATCCTGCCGCTTTCCAGATCCAATAAAAATGCTGATTTATCTGCATAAACCTGAAGAACAACTATATTTTCAGCAACCAGCAATGGTCCGGCGACACGGCCAGGAAGGCGCCGTTTCCAAATAATATCCCCATTATAATCGGATATAAGATAGACGAAATTATCGTTTGAGGCCGCTAACAAGCCCTCCTCGGCCGATGATAAGAACGAAATTTTTGCGCCGCTCTTGAATTTCCATATTGTTTTCCCACTATTGACATCAATTAGATTGACGTTGCCGCGTTCGTCGCCTATTGCGATAGTTTTTTCAGATGGGATAGACACCGCGCTCGCGGCAAATTTTAGATCGGAGCGTAGTGCGGTTTCTCCGTTTTTTGAAGAGATCACAAGGATATCCTTCTTATCGGTACCGAAAACAATCCAGTCGTTCCCGAACTTAGGAGGTGCAGTAAGGTTTCCCTGAAACGACTTCTTCCATAAAATATTGCCTGTCGAGGCGTCGTGAGCGGCTACGGCACCTTCCCTGCTAATGGAAACAATGGCATTTCCTGAGTTCCCAAGGAACATTTGAATGGAATAGGGAAGCGATATGCTCCAATTTGTTAGCCCGGTCTCAATGCTCAATGATCGAAGAATGGAAAAATCGGGTTTTGCCCCATTTGTTAGGACGGCAGATGTTGTGATCAAAATTCGGTCTTTGGCAACAATTAGATTCGATACAATTTGTCCGCCGATATTACTTGACCAGATCTTATCGGACGCCATCGGATCGATCGCGTGTACACTTCCTTCTTCCGTGGCGACATAAATATTTTCATTATCGGACGCCACCGAAATTACCGAGGTATCAGCAAAATCGTATTCACGGCATTTCTGTAGTTTCGATACACCCTCGCCAACAGGTTGGGCAAAAAGTCCCGGTGACGTGGGTTGGAAACTAAATACGAGGACGATTAGTATCTTGGCCACGTAAAGATTTTTGAGGTAATTTCGCGTCATTCGGCTCGCATCGCTTTATTTCCGCGAAATTGACGAAGATTCATTCGAAAAAAGATTCTAACACGGCGGACTTGACCGTTATAGATTGATGAATGTAATATCCGAAAAAGTTTGCTGGTAATTTAGTCTATCAATGGAGTAGCTCATAAAACATGTCTTTCAATAAAATAATTATTGTCGGGAACCTCGGCAGGGATCCCGAACTACGTTACACACCGCAAGGTGATGCCGTTTGCAACTTCTCGCTTGCAACCAATGAAAAAAAGCGCGACAAGGCCGGGGAGTTTCAAGAGGTCGCGACTTGGTTTAAGATCACCTTATGGAGGAAACAGGCTGAACTCGCTTCTAAATATTTAACGAAAGGAAGTCCTGTGTATGTCGAGGGCCGTCTTGGCGTTGAGGAATGGACTGATAGAGATGGAAATAAGCGGTTCACCTTCGAAGTGCAGGGTACGGACATGCAATTCATCGGCGGCGGACGTTCCGACGACCATTCGTCAAGTTCATCTTCAAATGAAGCTGAATTTGCAGGACCCGCGGACGCTCCAGCTACGGAATTCGCTCCACCCGCCAAGGCCGATGACGATATCCCGTTTTAGTTTTTAGTTCTGAGTTCACGATTCAGCGTGTCTTTTGCACAGCGAAGAAGCACGCTGAAGCATGAACTCAGAACATTAAACCCATTCGCCCATTTTGCGGAATTTCTTGAATCTTTCAAGCACCCGCTGTTTCGGATCACCGGACGATAATTGCCTCAAATTATCAATCAGGGACTTTTTCAAGCCTCTCGAGATCTCGTCAAAAGCAGCTTCTTTTTGTCGGTTTTTCGAATCCTCCGGGCTAACTTCCCAAGCTTTTGGCTCAGGTATCACTTCATCTATCAGCCCGAACTCTTTCAAATCGGTAGCCGTTAATCGAAGAGCGGCGGCAGCGAGGCTAGATTGGCCTGCATCTTTCCACAGGATCGCCGCACAGCCTTCCGGCGTAATTACGGAATAGACAGCATTTTCCATCATTAAGACCCTGTCGCCAATTCCTATGGCTAAAGCTCCGCCCGATCCGCCTTCGCCAAGAATGACGACGATGATCGGTACCGTCAGGCCGGCCATCTCCCTCAGATTGAACGCAATTGCTTCGGCCTGGCCGCGTTCTTCCGCGTCGATCCCAGGATATGCACCGGGCGTGTCAACGAATGAGACAATCGGCCGCCCGAATTTTTCCGCCATCTGCATCGCACGCAAGGCTTTTCTGTAGCCTTCTGGTTTCGACATGCCGAAATTCCGGTGGCGACGCTGCTTTAGATCGCGCCCTTTTTGCTGACCGAGAACTAAAACCTCCGTTTCATTCAGTCTAGCGAAACCGCAAACCATAGCGGGATCGTCCGCATATCGACGGTCACCGTGAATTTCGATAAAATCAGTAAAAATCGCCTCGAAAAGATCCAGAGAATATGGCCGATCCGGGTGTCGTGCAGTTTGCACGCGGTCCAAAGCCGTCTTTGTATATTTTTGCTCCATAACTTCAACTATAACCTCCAGCTAACAGAACACCCTTTTTGCTTTAAATCATTTTCAAGCCATTTTGAACCTTGAATGCGAAGAGGAAGGGCATGAATCTTAAGTTCGAGACCATCAACTGGAAGATTCAGGAATACTTCGCAGTGACCCTGACTTTTACTCAATGCAGAGAAGAGGGCGTAGAAATATTCATCGTCAAATTCCCGAACCGGCAACCGGATAGACACCGATTTCGCGTTGCGGGCCTCGGCGTCGCCCAGGGATGTGACCTCGTTGACGATAAACGTGATCTCCTGACCGTCAACTGCTTCGACACGTCCACCGACTATCAGTAGTTCGTCATTCTTCAAAACTTCGGCAAATTTGGCATAAGCCTCGGCCCAGGCAAGGCATTTTACACCTGTTGATTGATCTTCCAGCCGAAAGATGCAAAATCGGTTGCCTTTTTTACTGTATTTTACCTGCAGCCCCGTGGCAATGCCTGCCAGCGTCATTTGATCTCCGGCTCTTATCTCTTCGTGATCGGCAACGTTTCTGATCTTCA
>JACMMN010000053.1 GCA_014379075.1 Pyrinomonadaceae bacterium
CTTCTTCCGGGCCTCCGGTTCTCTTTCGGTCAAAATGGCCGATCTCACTGCATTCTCATCAAAAAACGATTCGCTGCTCGCTTTCGTACGTTCATCAAGCCTAAGTATATTGATACCGATCTGATCGACCTCGATCGGATCGGTGTAGCCCCCGGGCTTGAGATCCTTGATCGCCGCCGCAAATCTCTCATCGAGTTCCTTGACGTTCAGCGTGTCGACCTTTCCTTTCGTTTGAGCCGCGTTGGGCCGGTCCGAGTTTTCGGCGACCAGCTTGGCAAAGTCGGCGCCGGCGCGTAATTGTGTAACAAGCTGTTTTGCCTTCTCGCGAACGGCCGCCTCTGTGTTTCCGGCAAAACCGAGAAAGATCTCGCTCAGCGACACCGTTTCGGGCTTGGTGAAACGGGTCTTATTCTTCTCGAAATAATCCTTCAATTCCTTTCCCGTCGCTCCCCAATAAACCTTCGATTGAACTTCTTTTTGCAGCACCATGTCGCGTGTCGCCTGTTTGCGCCAGACCTCCCGGATCTCTTGCGGATCGACGCCGGTCTTTTCCATTTCGGCATATAGGGCGTCAAGCGTTTTCATGTTGTACTGCTTCATTATCTGAAGAAACCGCTGATTTAGGTTAGCTTCGATTTCCGCATCGAGTCCCAATTCCTTTGCCTTTTGAATCAAAATCTCTTCATTGATCAGGTTCGCGATCAATTCGCCCTTCTTTTCATCGATGGTCTTTTGAACTTCCTCACGGTTTTTCCCCTGCTGAACTTCCGCATCGACAATGCTTTTGACTTCACGTTTTACACGCGAAAGGGTGATCACACCTTCATTGACCTGGGCGACGACCTCATCTACCACACGCTCCTCGGTTTCCTGTGCGGAAACGGAAATGCTTACTAAAAATAATGACGCAAATAAGAAAAATTTTAACCCGGACTGTTTCATCGGTTACTCCTAAAAATCGATTTCGACTATGGTATGCTTCGGCTATGTATTGTGCAAAACAGACACTTTGATGCACAAAAGCCGTACCAAGTTTCTTTTTGTCTTAAGTAAAAAAAGCCTGTCTATTAAAACTTTATAAATAATAGCAGGGTTTTTGTAAAATCCGCCACGCGCCGGGCCACACATGAAATGTCCAAACTGCAAACTCGTAAACTACGCGGATGCTGAATTCTGCGCGCGTTGCTCTTCCGATCTGACAAATGCGGCAGATATAAAAGCCCGCGTAGGTTTTCTCAGATCGAACTTGATGCGGAGAGCGGTTGTCTGTTTAATTGTTTGCTTCGCGGTGATAGCCGGATTTTACGCTTCGCTCGTTTTCTCGGCTTCTTCACTGACTTCCGAGGAAAAACGGCTTACGCAAAATGCGCTTCGGGTGCTTGAAGAAAAAGGCTTTCCGGACGAAATATTCTTTTTAAGAAGGTTGGCGGTATTTCGCAATAATGACAATTGGCTGAACGCGTCCGTGGAAAAAGAAAATGCTTACGCCGCCACCAATTTTCCTTTCGAGATAGTTACGCTTTATCCCGATTTTTTTACATATCCTCTAGACGACACCGAGCGTGCGGCAATTTTACTGCACGAAGCTAAACACCTACAGGGCAAAGACGAAAAGGAAGCCTACGAGTTCGTCTGGAAAAACCGGAATAAGCTCGGGTGGTCGGGCGAGAAATACAATAGCTCGGCGATTCTGGATGCGGTCCGCAATCAAACGAAAGAAATGTCGCCTAATCTCTTTGTTTGCGACGTCAACCCTTACGGGGATTGCACCGAATAAGATTTTATAACCGTAAAGGCCCAAGAAAAGCAAAAAAGTTACGCAGCTCTTTTGTACATTTAGCTTTTCCTGATCGCTTCAAGGCACCGCCTTGCCGCTTCTATCGGATTTTCCGAACCGCTAATGGCCCGCAATATACCTGACGGTGAAAATACTGCTCTTTCGTTTTCGGCCAGGAACGTCATAAGTTTTTCCGGTGCAACTTTCGCATTCTCGCCCAATTTTACGGCGAAACCATCAGCCGTTTTATCTACCGACAAGATACGCAATGCCTCGGCCAGCTTTCGCAGCCGGCCGTAAGCAAACAGATTCTCGACCGATCCCGGGATCTTCCCGTAACGGTCTTCGATTTCCTTGTGAATTTGGCTGAGAGCCGCATCGGATTCGGCGGAAGAAATTCGCTTATACGTTCTTAAACGCTGGTTCGTCTCCTGGATGTAATCCTTCGGAATGGAAACATCGACGCCCAAATTTATCGAAACATTGGTTTCATCGGCGATCTCTTCGCCCCGAATTTCCGCGATCGTACGTTCGAGCATCTTGGTGTAAAGATCGAATCCAAGAGCGTCCAACTGCCCGGATTGCTGCCCGCCGAGAATATTTCCGGCGCCGCGAAGCTCCAGATCCAAAGCGGCGATGCGGAAACCGGCACCGAGATCGGAAAATTCTCGGATCGCGCTCAGTCGTTTTCGGGCGATCGGCGTCAGCTCCAGTTCGCTCGGAATCAGGAGATACGAATACGCACGCCTGTTCGAACGCCCGACGCGGCCGCGAAGCTGATAAAGCTGTGAGAGACCGTAGTTATCGGCTCTATTAATAATTATCGTATTCGCCCGCGGGATGTCGATGCCGTTTTCGATGATCGTCGTCGCCACCAGAATGTCGTATTTGTAGTCAATAAAATCGAGCATCACCTGTTCCATCTGCTTTTCGTTCATCTGGCCGTGGCCGATGGCGATGCGGGCGTGCGGCACGATCCTTTGAACCAGAGCGGCGATCGCCTCAATGGTTTCGACGCGGTTGTGGATGAAAAAAACCTGGCCGTTACGGGCGAGCTCGAGTTCGATCGCCGATTTAATAA
>JACMMN010000368.1 GCA_014379075.1 Pyrinomonadaceae bacterium
ATTGGTGTGCTGTTTCAGGCTGAGGGCGTTTGCGAGATGCCAGTTGTCTCTCGAACCGACGGTTCCGTTCCTGTTATAACGGTCGATATAGCCCTGATCGGCGGTTTCGGGATTTTTCGCCGAACCCTTTCCCGTCGCTTCCGACCATTTGAACAGCATCCGGGCTCCCGCATACCAGCAAACCTTGGTATCGCGTTGGTACATTAGCGGAACGCTCGCGAGTTTTGTAATAGACATTAAAATTGCTCCGTAAACCTTATTATTATATACGCGCAAAAAAATCCAAACTTGAACACACGTGCTTTTGCGCCAACTTTGGACGTTTGCCGCAGCACGTTTTTGCAGAACAAAGGGAACAATATTTGTGAATTTCGGGTTATATTTTGTGAATGTCGTAGATCTCTTTTCTATCGCGCAGCAGGTCAGCCGGAATGCCTTCGTCCTCGACAAGTTCCTGAGCGGTGCGGGTTTCGATCCAGGTCTTCGGTATCAGGGCGCAGAGGGCAAATGCATCCGCCTCGCACTCTTTACGCGTCTTTCGGCCGACGCCGTGGAAGTTCGCCGTCGTGCCGGTTTCGGGAGCGTGCATTAAATAATGAGCAAATTCGTGAAACATCACAAACAGTTTTTTGTGCTTCTTCAACTTACTGTCGATAGCGATGTAATGCTTGCCAAGAACGCAGTAATAAAAGCCGCTCACCCGCAAAGGCATTTCCTGCACCGTGATCTTTTGTCGTTTGCAGAGACGGTGGAAATCATCTTCGGTCAATGATCTTTTGTTCCAATCGCTGCGGAGTTTCGAGATTTTTTCGCGGAAGAAAAACATGATGGTTGAGAGAATAGTTTTAAGTCCGACACATCGTATCACAGAAGAAACGCAAAAACAATGGAGCGGATTTTATTTGTTCTTTAATGTCCGGTCCAAAACCTTTTTAGCGTCTTTTACCGCATCCAGCTTTTCCTCTGCGGTAAATGTTTCCCAACCCTGAAAAAACACGATCCCGTAATCCTGCGGATATTCGCGGCCCTCATGGCGAAACCATTCGCTCATAGCGCGATGCGGATCGTCGTATTTTGTGACCGCCGCGGCGATATCGAAGTTTGGCGGTATATCGACCGCTCCGAGATCCTGAACTTCCACAGCGAACCGGGCCGAAAGTTTTTCTTCCACGATCTCCTCGATCCTTAGATCTATAAGTTTGCCGATATCGGGTTTCGGAGCGTCGGCCGCCAGCATTTCGCCGGTGCCGATGAGGAGCCAGTTCAGCGATACGTTCGTTTCATTGGCAATCTTGATCAGCACATCCGGGGCCGGCATACGGCCGCGGAAGTAGTTGCGGATCGTCGCATGCGGAATTCCCAGCCTTCTCGCAATAGCCGCCATCGTCGCGAATCCGAAAGCCTGTTTTAATCTGTCCTCGAAATCTTCCGCCATATAGAACGCAAAATCACTATTACCTCAACTTTTAACGATCATTGTAATTCAGACAATCAAATAATGCACTAGAGGGTTTCCGGATTTTGCGTAGGTTGCTTGACAGCGCAACGGCCGGAAAAGTATATTTTGAAGTTCGGCTGTCTTTGTTCGTACGATCGCCGTTTAGCCGAACGCATAGTTTTCAGTAAGTGCCGCCCTAGCTCAGTTGGTAGAGCATTCGATTCGTAATCGAAAGGTCGTCGGTTCGACTCCGATGGGCGGCTCCATTAAATTCAATAACTTACGGGCACTCAAGAGAGTGGCTCTTTTGCATTCCCACCGGAATTCCCACCAAAGAAAAAAATTGGTGTAATGAAAGCGGCTTCAATCGACCTCGCTTTTTATTTATACTCCTACGAATGGCGAAACTCAGCGCATGCCTTACCGAAATTAAACGCTTCTGCAACCGGACACTATTTTAGATCGCTTACCAATACAACGTCCCGAATTTCCGTGCCTCGCGTAAATGCGAATCGCTTCCCGTCCCGCGACCAGCCGTAAGAATATAGTTTTTCTGCCGGAAGATTTTCGAGGCGAGCAGGCTGACTTTCGTCTGTTTTTTGCACCCATATACCATTATTCCAGTCACGGTATGTCAGGCTGCTGCCATCCGGGGTCCAACGAATTCCGTTGTTAAAGTTGGCCGATGGCGGAAAATCAAATAATTTTACTACCTCGCCGTCCGTATTAAGCATTGCCAGCTTTGTTTCCTTGTCTGTCCCGTAAACGCATGCAACGAATTGGCCGTCCGGCGAAAATCTTGGCCATCTTGCGGTTTTATTTGTAAATACTGTCGATTCTCCGCCGTCCGCCGAAATGATCCGCAGGAAAGCGGCACCGTCCCCCACCGAACGGTAGATTATCGACTTCCCGTCGGGAGATATATGCGGCTGTGAATTGTTCCCGCCGGTCGTCAGAGGCCGCATTTGCGAACCGTCAGCGTTCGCGGCCCATATTTCTATGGTGCCGCCGCGGTTCGAATCGAAAACCATTTTCGTTCCGTCGCCGGAGAGGCTGTGATGGCTGTTCGTGCGGCCGTCCGGAATGATCTGTTTTGCATTTTTCCCGTCCGCATCCATCAACCACACCGTTTCGCTGGTGTCGCTGAAGGCGGTGTAGGCGATCCGCCCTTCCGGCGTCCATTCGAGTGTGTCCCAACCGCTTTTTTTCCCGAGCAGTTCGAAAGTTACCTGCTTTGCGGCCGCGATATCTTCGGCTGGAGCTACCCAGATATTTGAGTAATGCTGAGCCTGCAAGACAAGCAATTCGTTACCCGATGAGGACAATCCGAGAGCCGAACCGTAAACATTCAGATCCGAAACGATGCGGCGTCTTTCACCGGACGGATAGCTTATGTGCCAGATCTGCGATTCGAAACGCGCCTCGCGTTCACCCGCGACGGCGAACATTCCGGTGCCGTCGGGGTCCCAAACCAAAGCACCGACACCGTTCCAATCCAAATTCGTTAGCGGCGAAACCGAACCACCATCGGCGGCAACAGTAAAAATATCGCTCGCCGCCGTGGTTTCGTTCGTAACGGCGCTAACCGCAATTCGGCTGCCATCCGCAGACCACTCCGGGCTCGTTGGATTAAAAGTTAGGCTTAGCGCCCGGGACGCAATTTCTCTTTCGTTCGCATCACCGGTGTTCGCGGCGATCAGCGAAGATCTGCGGGTTTCGCGGTCGTTTCGCACGAAGGCATACCGTGCCCCATCGGGCGAAAAAGTTATGTATGTACCGATTCTTTCCCGAATTTTTTCGGGTGCTCCGCCGAAAACGCGGACCTTGAAAAGAGCTCCGCCATCGTATTCGTCGCCGGTCAAAATATAGAAAAGGCTGCCGCCGACGGGAGCGAAGGCGATACCGTGAATAGTCGTTTCCGTTGCCGGAAGCAAATTGATATTTTCGCTTCCGCCGTCGACGTGACCGAGCCAGAGGCTGCGGCGGCCGTCTTTTTCCTGGAGCGTGTAAGCAAAAAGCTTTCCGTCGGGTGAAAGGGCGGCGTTCGTGACATTGCCGAGATTCGTAAGCCGCTTCATGGATATTGCCCGCGGCACGGATGGGCTTTTCGCCTGGAGCCTTAGCCACAAATATCCGCCAATCCCGGCGAATACGATCAGGACGGCGGCCATTACCGTCACCGAAAAACGTTCGAAAAATGATTTCTTCGCCGGCGGTAATGCATGTATTTCCTTGTCCTGAGAAACCTGTTCGGACTCCACGACTTCCGTTTCTTCCTCGACTACGATCCGGGCTAACGTATGGCTCTCCAAAATCGTCCCGGCGGGGCCGTCCAATCCGGTGACCGCTCCCACGAAACGGTATCCCTGTCCAGAAACCGTCGTAATAAAACGCGGCTGGCTCGCCCGTTCGCCAAGCGCCTTGCGGATCGCCGACATATTTACCGTTAAATTCGATTCCTCGACGATCTGGCCGTCCCACACGATCCGAAACAGATCGTCCTTCGACAAGAGTTTGCCGCCGCTCTCGACCAGCGTGTATAGCAGGTCGAAAGCCTTCGGATTCAGCTGTACGATCTCGCCGTCGCGCGTCAATTGACGCTTGAGAAAGTTAAGCTCGAACTCTTCGAATTTATAGTTTTGCTGCGTCAAATACTGTATTTACCGGCCTTTGGAAAAATTCGGAATTATTCGCCGCCAAATTAAAGATTTTTCGGAACGCTCTCGCCGAAACTGGCTTCATCGCGGCGAAAAGAAATGCATTTCGACGGCGATTTTAACAGATGCGGCAAAACCAGCAAAACAGTTTCAAGAGATATGAAAAGTAAAACGACAAAAACGATCACGGTAGAAACCTGGCGGAAAATAGCCTTGAACAAGAAACAGCTGTCAGCTTCAGCCTGGTGCGGGCCGTGCGGAATTGAAACCCGGATGTACACGCCGGATGATTTCGCCGCGTTGAACGGCACGACCGTCCGGTCGGTTTATAAGCAAATCGAGAACGGTACGCATCACTTTATGGAAACGGAGAACGGCTCGCTGCTATTGTGCGGGGCCGAATATCAAGTGGAACGCCCGACCGATACGGCGGTCACGAAACAATTGAATGGAGAAAATTTATGAAGATCACGATCAACCTTATTATTTTAATTTTTTGTATTGCGTTTACCGGTGCGGCGTTCGGCCAGACGGCGGAATTCACATACCAGGGACGTTTCACAGATACCGCCCAGCAGCAGCCAACGAACGGAACTTATCAAATACGGTTCGCTTTGTTCGACGCGGTGAGCGGCGGGAGCCAGATCGGCCCGGCGATCGTTAATCCGTCCGTGCTAGTCACGAACGGCATTTTTACGGTCAGCCTGAATTTTGGAGCAAGTTCGTTCAGCGGAGCGACGCGATTTTTGCAGATCAGCGTTTTTACGATACCGGCCGACACTTACGTCGGCCTTACACCGCGCCAGCCGGTGACGAGCGCTCCATACGCGATCAAGGCTCTAGATTCGGACACGGCCGCGGCGGCAGAAGATGCGGCGAACCTCGGCGGCGTTCCGGCGACACAATATGTTCAGACAAACGATTCGCGGCTCAACGACGACCGCAACCCGACTGCGGGCAGCGGAAATTACGTCCAGAATCGGCTGACGCCTCAAACGTCGACAAATTTCAACATAGATGGAAACGGAACCGCCGGCGGGACGCTCACCGGCGATCTGATAAATTCCAATTCGCAATACAACATTGGCAATGCCCGTGTCCTGGGTGTGGCGGGCCAGAACAACACCTTCGCCGGATTTGGATCGGGCTTCGTTAACACAGGAGTCAACAATTCTTTTTTTGGAAGGTCGGCCGGTTTTGACAATCTGACCGGTGGACAGAACGCTTTCTTCGGCAGCTTTGCGGGGGCAAACAATACGACCGGCTCCGAAAACTCTTTCGCGGGCAGCGGCTCAGGGGACACAAATACGACGGGCAGCCTTAACTCGTTTTTCGGCAAAGCAGCCGGAAGCGCAAACACGACGGGCAGCAGCAATACCTTCATCGGACGAGAAAGCGGACTAGCGAACACCACTGGATTTTTTAATACGTTTATAGGAAGAAACGCGGGCAGTGCGACTACGACCGGCTTTCAAAACACTTTTTTCGGTGCGAATGCCGGAACGGCTAATCAAACCGGCGACAACAATACTTATATCGGTTTCAATGCCGGAACCAATAGCGTAACCGGAAGTAATAATACGCTCATTGGATACAACGCCAATACTTTCAGCGCTTCGGCAATTTCGAATTCAACCGCGATCGGTGCCGGAGCCACTGTCACCAGCAGCGACACCATTGTTTTAGGTACCGACTCCACAAGAGTCGTGATTCCGGGTACGGTTCATGAATTACGAATTACAAATTTCTTACAGACGGACAGGTTGTATATCGATACTTTACCCGGCGGCGGCGGGACGGACATTTGCATAAGAACCAGCGACCGGGTTATCTCTCAATGCTCTTCAAGCATTCGCTACAAAGATAATATCGCTTCGTTTAACCCGGGTTTAAGTTTGATTAGTCGTCTACGGCCGGTAACCTTCGATTGGAAATCGGACGGCTCGAACGATTTGGGTTTGGTCGCCGAAGAAGTAGCAGCTGTCGAGCCCCTGCTCGCAACTTACAAAGACGGTCAAGTCGAGGGCGTAAAATATGACCGCGTCGGCGTCGTGCTGCTCAATGCCGTCAAAGAACAGCAAACCCAGATCGAATATCTCAACCAGCAGATAGTGATCTTGAAATGGCTCATTTGCACCGGAAGTGGTTCCTCCGGACCGTGCAAATGAAAGCGGCAATACGGTTTCCGGCGGAGGTCCGGGAAGATGAGACAGCGCAATCTCGCGAAGTGCCGGAGTGGGCCAAGGCAAAAAAATATTGTTTGCTGAAGCATCTAAAATTACCTGTTTAGGAAGTTCGCCGAAAGAATTAATCATGAGAAACCTTCAGAACAAAAAGGTCTATGCGGAAATAATGGAGCGTCTTCAAAATATAAAACCTGAAAGCCCTAGGCTCTGGGGAAAGATGACGGCTCATCAAATGATCTGTCATCTGACAGATGCGTTCCGAGGGGTAATGGGTAAAAAACACGTGGCGCCGACGGGAACTTTATTTCAGCGAGCGGTCGTCAAACGTTTGATGTTGAACCTGCCGCCGATGCCGGTCAGGAATTACCCGACATCGCCGGAGATCGATCAGGAAATAGGCGGCACCACGCCGGCAGAATTTGGAGCAGACATGGAGAAGCTTTACAGCATTATTCTCGACTTTATAAGAGACGGTGACGAATTCCGCCGGTGGTCTCATCCCTTTTTCGGCAGCCTGTCGAGGCGTGAATGGTCGCGCTGGGCGTACCTTCATTTGAACCATCACTTGAAGCAGTTCGGAAGATAAACAAAGGAATTCTCAAAAGTAGGTATTTATGATCGAAAATATCCCATCTTACATTAACTGGTGTTTCGCGTTGATAACGGCCGCGACCGTCATATTTTATCTATCCGCGGTCTCGAAAACAGATCGGCGGGCGGCCACGATCACCGGCGTTGTTTTGGCTGCATTGCTAGGACTTCATGCGGTTTTGGCTTACACCAGTTTTTACACCGTCAAGACAGTTCCGCCGAGGTTTTTTCTCACCTTGCTGCCGAGTACGGTAATTCTTTTAATACTATTTTTCGCCTTTACTAAAAATGTCGGTTCTTTTGAATTGATGAGACTGCTGACGCTTTTATCAAGCGTCCGGGTTCCCGTTGAAATTGTCCTGCTCG
The DNA here is from genome assembly GCA_014379075.1 of Pyrinomonadaceae bacterium. Lineage (GTDB taxonomy): Bacteria > Acidobacteriota > Blastocatellia > Pyrinomonadales > Pyrinomonadaceae > OLB17. Next base: position 7,239 of record JACMMN010000368.1, read on the forward strand.
GGCTTTATCGGGAAGGACATGTGCCGCAGCTAATGACCTTCGAAGGCAGAAATTTCGACATCATTTCGGGCGTTACGGCTCCGCTGGCCGCATGGCTGGCGTTTCGCGGCGGCAAGATCAATCGGCCTCTGCTCATCGGCTGGAATCTGGCCGCCTTCGGGCTGCTTTTGAACATTTTGATAAATGCCGTTCTGGCGCTCGAAACACCTTTTCAGCAATTCGCGTTCGACCAGCCCAATCGAGCGGTTTTGTATTTCCCGGTCATCTGGCTGCCGGCGATCGTCGTACCGATTGTTTTTGTCAGTCACATCGCGAGCCTATGGCAATTACTTTTTCGCTCCAGCAATGAAACGGTTTGAGCGTCAATTCCGACCGGACGGAGCTCCGGAAACTACGCAAGATCGAATAATTGCAATACTTAGATATAAATAAGGACAAATAAAATTATGGGATACATAGATACATCCGAGAAACTACCGATCTTTTACAACGTCGTTCAGGCCGTCGGCAAAAACTGTCCGAACAAACGCGACGATGTGATGCTTATTCAATACCTGCTCGATTGGCGATATAAAAACTGTCAGCCGCGTGGGGCCGTGCCGAAGGGAGTCATTAAGGTTGACGGTATCTACGGCGGCATAACGCAGAACTGGATACTCAAATTCCAGCTCGACATCATGCTCAGCGGCGGTTCGATCCAGGCGGATAACCGCGTCGACCGGATTCGCGACAAGGAGAGTTTCTGTGGCTCAGTGTCGCAGATGTGCTACACGCTCTGCTGGCTTAACTGGATCGTCGCCGATGAAGAACACGAGGCGTTTGCAAAAACAGGGCTATTCGTCCCGCTGCAGAACCCGCATTCCGTTCCGCCGCCGTCGAACGATATGGTAATACCAGCCGCACCGATGATGATTCCCGCGGTAGGCGGCCTTTGATCGAACAGGAGAAATGAAATGAAGAAACTATTTATTTTGATACTTGCTATCAGTTCCCTGGCGGATCAGGGAGTAGGACAGATCGGCACGGGAGGCGGTTTTACGCTAGAACAATCTGTGATCGCATCGGGCGGAGGGGCGGCTTCGGGCGGAAACTTCCAGATCACCGGCACTGCCGGACAATCGATCGCGGGAACACATTCGGCCGGTCCCGCAAACGGCTTGCACGGCGGTTTCTGGAATGGGCCGCCGCCTTCACCTACCGCCGCGGTCGTATCGGTTAGCGGCCGGGTCACAACTGCCAACGGCCGCGGAATCAAAAACGCCCGCCTAACTCTTTTTGATTCCAGCGGCCTGTCACATTCTGTACTCAGCGGTTCGTTCGGTTATTATAGCTTTGCCGGAATCGACGCCGGCCAAACAGTGATCGTCAATGTTGTAACGAAACGATATGAATTCTTAGAACCCTCCCGGATAGTGAACTTGACAGCGAGCATCGGCGGATTAGATTTTACGTCCATCCAATAGCGGACCTCGGACACGCGTCTCAAACTCGTATCGAGAGCAAGAACAATTAAGGGTTCAGGGGCTCGCGAGCATCGGACGAATATGCGAGGTTTATAAAGTCGGACAAGGTATTTTTAGGTAAATTGTAGGTGAAAAAAGTACTGGCGTTCCTGATGGAACGCCTTTTTTATTTCTTGCGTGCTGTAAGAAATTACAGTTACCGAGTCAAATGCGTCCATTAAAATTACAG
>JACMMN010000369.1 GCA_014379075.1 Pyrinomonadaceae bacterium
AGCCGGTATGCCCGTTCGCATTTATTTCATGACTTGCCAGGATTGGCTTGCCTGATAATCGCTCACAACATCGCTGCGACACAAAGAACGTACGATACGGAAAAACTTGCAAAATATTTTTAAAGTGGCGGACGGTCGGAACGGGGAGCGATAGCGACTGGGTTCTCCGAAAGGATAAAGGATAAAGGCGAAAGGATAAATGAAGAAACGGGAACGTCTCCCTTTATCTTTGTATGCTACCGCTCCCGATTCCTAACCGTCAATCAGTCCTTGACTGGATGTTAGTCGGCCGTCAAACAAGGGAGTTGCGATTCAGGTGAAACTCATTTATAAATTAGCCGTCTGGAAATTTTAATTTTATGAAGCAATGTCCGGCCTGCAAAACCACTTATACCGACGAAACGCTGCGGTTTTGTCTAACCGACGGCTCAACACTGGCCACGCTCCCAACAGAAGATCCAACGCTTGTCCGGCCAATCGGCGAAAATCCTTTGCGTGTCGATATTACCGGCGGCTCAACGTCCGCATACGCGGAAACCGCGAAAGGCTCGGGCTCCACGATATTGAAAATACTCGTGGGAGTTTTACTTGTGGCATTTTTGACGCTGGTGGCTGCTGCACTGGCCGGTGTATTCTTTTACTACCAGTCGGGAGATCAAAATCCCGGCAGCCCGACGCCGTCTCCGATTGTTTCGCCAAAAACATCGCCTACGCCGGATGACGAAAAAGCAAGACTGAAGGAAGAATTAGCAAACCTACAAAAAAAGATCGAAGACCAAAAAAAATCGGGGACGAACACCTCACCATTCCCGACACCGGCCCGCGGAACACCGACGGCCCGCGTCAATTCTCCAGGTGACGGTTTCCTCGCCCTTCGCAGCGAGCCGGATGCGGAATACGGCGAGCGGCTCGCAAAGATCCCGCACGGCACTGTGATCGAGCTTAATAACTGTGAAAAGGAAAAAGTAACGATCGGTTCCAAGACAGGGCGTTGGTGCCTGGTAACCTATGGCGATCATGCAGGTTATGTATTCGACGCGTGGCTGATCTACTAGAGCAGGAGCAACGCGTTTACGAGTGATTTCTTCGTTCGCATCAGACTTGATTTGCCGGTTGAGTGTTTCAAGCGTGAACGCGTTACTCTTACCTTATGCTAAACGGTTTTACGTGTCCTCGCAGGGTTGTGATAACGGGTTTCGGATGCGTAACGCCGATCGGCATCGGGCGTGATGCGTTCTGGGAATCTCTCAAGACCGGAAAAAGCGGCATACGAAATATCGAAAACTTTGATGTCTCGAATTCGAAGATCAAAATAGCCGGTGAAATACCTGATTTCGATTGGGAGGCCGAGATCGATTACCAGGATAGGCGCCATGTACCGCGCACCGTCCCGCTTGCTCTGGCTGCGGCACGCCAGGCGGTAAAAGATTCGAGAATAATTCCAGACAGCCTTACGCCGGAAGAAAAAGGAAGATTCGGCGTTGTTATCGGAACGGGAGGCGGCGGACTCGCGTTTACCGAGAAGCAGTTTGGTTACTGGTTTTCGGGCAACGAGCGGCGAGGTAGTATTTACACGATCCCATCCTCCACGCACGGAGGCCTTTCGTCAGAAATTTCGATGATCTTCGGGCTGCATGGCCTGTCCCACGTCATCTCGACGGGCTGCACATCGTCCACCGACGCGATATTTTACGCGGCCCAGCATATTTCATTAGGTAGGCAGGACGTAATGATAGCGGGCGGAGTCGATTCTCCGATCTCGCCGGGCATTTTGAAAGGTTTTGAGGTAATGACGGTCTGCACAAAGGAATGGAACGACGAACCTGAGCGAGGTTCCCGGCCGTTTTCCAGGGACCGTTCAGGCATCGTTATCGCCGAAGGATCGTGGATATTTGTCCTTGAAGAATACGAAGCCGCCGTTAACCGAAAAGCAAAAATTTACGCCGAGATCGCGGGGTATGGCGTCACCTGCGATGCATATCACCGTGTCCGGCTTGAAGAAAACGGGGTCGAACCGGCGCGGGCAATGAAGCTTGCGCTCGAAGACGCCGGACTGAAGGTCGAAGACATAGATTATGTGAACCTGCACGGCACCTCGACACAGCTAAACGACCGCATCGAAACGCAGGCCGTAAAACTCGCCTTCGGCAAGCACGCCTACAAAATGCCCATGTCCGCGACAAAATCGCAGATCGGCCATCCGCAGGGAGCGACCGGAGCCGCCGGCATCGCCGCGACGCTTCTGGCCATGAACGAAAGTATAATTCCGCCGACAATAAATCTTGACGTTGCCGATCCCGATTGCGATCTGGATTATGTGCCGAAGCATTCGCGGCCAGGCAAGGTAGATGCTGCCCTTTGCAATTGCATCGGTTTTGGTTCGAAAAACTCGGCTCTCGTTCTGAAAACTGTTTAGTAGCAAAGTTAAAAGATGCGGCTTTTTTGGAAAGCCGCATCCGGCAGGTTTGTCTTGGAAGGTATTAAGACAGGTTTATAGATTCGTTCCGTTACGGTCGAACGTCACCGATTGGGGGAAATAGAACGCCCCCGATGTTTTAAAGCTCTGCGTATCGAATTTCTTACGAGCCCCGCAATCGAGGCAGGCTCGATACGACGAATTCCTGTCCGAAAATGGACGCGTCAATTGTTTATGCCGGCACCCGAAAAGCTTACCCATTAGGCCTATTTTCTTAATATGCCGGTCTTCCGGCAGGTTCAATGCGGCTTCAGTTATTAAATTTCGATCTAAATCCAGAATATTTTGCATAACTTTTTTCCTTCACATCACCAAATGCGATTCGTTTGCCTAATAAAGAACGAATTACCGGGAAAGTTTTGCAAATATATGATGAAAATTTCCGCCAAATGGTTTTGTCTTCTCATATCTTCCGGGTCGGCGGAGCCGGCCACTTCCTCTTATTGCCTTAATTCGCTAGAATCATCCAAAAAGATTCGGGAGAAAATAATGCGACCAGTGTTAGGAAAATTTTTTCTGCTACTCATTTTGCCGGTTTCCGCCACGCTCCCCGCGATGGCATGGGACGATGTCGGGCACAAGATCACCGCCTATGTTGCCTGGCAGCGGATGTCACCTTCCGCCCGAGAGAATGTGATCAAGATACTCCGCGCAGCGCCGGAAGATTCGCAGCTTGCAGCGTTTTACAAGTCGTATGGAGCCGAACCGGAAGAGACGAGAAAGCGCGAGTATTTTATGCTCGTCGCCACATGGGCGGATATAGTCCGGGACCGGGAATTTAAGACTCGATTTGCGAAGTATCACAAAGGAAACTGGCATTATTCGGACACATTTTGGAAACAGGTTAACGGAAAGGTAGAGGAACTCTCAGGCTTTCCGGAAGGCGGGCTTGGCGTAGAGAAGCTTGTCGAACTAGATAAGGTAATTCGCGATCCGTCCGCATCAAATGGCGATAAAGCTATAGCCATAGCCTGGATAATGCACATCGGCGGTGACCTTCACCAACCTCTGCACACATCTGCGCGCGTTACTGATACCGAACCCAAGGGCGATCAGGGCGGCAACCTGTTTCTGCTTTCGCCGCAGGGCGTAAAACGCGCAGATCAGGTAAATCTTCATTGGTTTTGGGATTCGATCACCGGCCGCAATATACCGCTGAAAGGCGAGCAGTGCGAGCGGGATTACATCGAACCGATCGCCCAGCACATAATGAAAAAATTCCCATTTGCCAAAATGCAGTCCCAATTGCACCTTGGGCAGTATGACGCTTGGCAGAAGGAAGGTTTTGCACTCAATCCGACGGCTGTTTTTTCCGCCGATCTGATCCGCAATGAGCTGCCTTCGGAAAAATACAGAAAAAATGCATTTGAAGTAGCTGAACGGCAATTTGCAATGGCCGGGTACCGGTTGGGCGAAACGCTGAACGGGATTTTCGGCGCACCGGCGGTTACTCCGGTTGCATCAATTGCGTCGTGCCAGATTATACGCAAGATCATGTATCCGGTCTTTAAAAAGCAGACACCCGAAAACACGGCCAAAGCGAAACCTACAATTGCTGCGCTGAACATTTGCCCGACCGGCCCGGCGGCGCGGCCGACGACAATGGTAGAAGCAGAAGGCAAGAAAACTGCCCGTGCATTCGACGTTGCCAAAATTTTTGCGAGTGAGGAAGAAGCGCGAAAATACGCGGCGGGTAATGCGATCACGGATGTAAAATTCGAGATTCAATGACATCTCAATCGATCCTCGAACATTTCCATAACCGCCAGGCCGCAATCACACAATCGATCCGCGCGATCGTCGATATCGAATCGCCGTCGAACGACGCGGAGCGGAGCGAGGCGGTCGTTTCGTGGATCGAGGATGAACTACGTAAAATTCCACTTGAACTGGAAATGGAAAAGATCGCGGCTGAAGGTTTTGGCGAGCATTTGATCGTCCGCGCGTTTCCCTCCGACGAAAAACCTGTTTTGCTGCTTGGGCACACAGACACTGTTCATCCGGTTGGCACAAATTTCGAAAATCCGACGCGGATCGACGGCAACAAATTTCACGGCTGCGGCATTTTCGATATGAAGGCCAACATCATATTGATGTTGGAAGCATTGCGGTATTTTGCCGAATCGGGCGAAAAACCGGCCAGGCCGATCACTATTCTACTGTCGTGCGATGAAGAGGTTGGAAGCTACACCGGCCGCAAACTAGTCGAAGCCGAAGCATTAAAATCTGCATTCTGCCTCGTATTCGAGCCGTCCGCCGCCGGACGAATAAAAACC
>JACMMN010000370.1 GCA_014379075.1 Pyrinomonadaceae bacterium
GGATACTCGTTCCGTTATAGCTTCGAAGAAATCAGCTGCCGTCTTCTCTGCGTCTTTGAAAAATGTATCGTAAAAAGTCTGATCGCTCATATTCATTCCTCGATAGAATTATTCAACATCTGTTAATCAATTCTATTCGAAATAAACACGGCGCGCAGATTCAGAAAGTGGAAATTAAATGGAAAAACCTATCGCAGATAAGTATGCACATTAACGCTTTGGATTTTTAGAACGACCCTGACGGATTCCGAGCGGTTGTCCAGATTAGCCGGAACAAACGGAGCCAGCGACGGGTCTGTTTCAAGGGCTTTTCGCAGATCGGCGACAGCCTGGCGGTCACGCGAAGGTTCGACGACCTCGGTGATCTGGGCCAGCCCGTTGCCGAAAACATCGGCGACGACCACAACTTCGTCATCAGTCATTTCACCGCCGCTGACCAGCGATTTTGTCAGGGCGATCAACGCTCCGCTGGGATTTATGCTCGGCGATTCACCGGAAAACGCTATGCGGGAGCCCGCGTATTCGGATTGAGATAATTCGATCAGATCCGGGCTATTACCCCGTGCGAGCATAATGCCTGAACTTGACCCTGAGTTTGTGGCATTCGCAGCATCGGCTATTCCAGCCTGAAAATCATTCGACATTATTACCCATAAAAGAGTGAAACCGATCACCAGCGAAGAAAAAACACCGGCGGCATAAGGCATCAGCCATACTTCCCGCCAATTTCGACGGTCATCGACAAGAGCAAAGCCCGGCGTGGAGCTGCTGGGGGCCAATTCGCTTGCCGCCGCGTTCCGTAATGACGCCAGCAGGGTTGCCGGCATTTGCGGCCGTGCTATCGCCCGCAAGCTGTTGCGGAGATCTTGAAAATCAATCAATTTCTGACGGCAGAGAGGACAGTGAACGAAATGATCGTCGAGCACCAAACGCTCGTCGGCCGATAAACAGTCGTCTGAATAAAGCGGAAGATTAAGTTGTAATTCCTCGCATTTCATTATTTTAAGGATGCCGGAACATCTGTACCGAGTGAATGGCTGACTGACCCCGGCTGTTTTCCGGCCGCGGAAAACAACGCGTAATCTTGCTGCGGCTGTGATAAGTAATCTGCGTCGGCATATTCTTATAGATGTTGCTGGTCTAATATCAAATAAATGCCTGGCAAAATACCTTTCATTAACCGCGGCTGACTTCCGTTCTCTTCGACCCTTCGTTTGGCACCTGTTTATATTGTCTTCAAAGATAAAAACCGGGGCGAGTCAGCCATTCACTCAATTTTCAAAAATCTTTTAACTTTTTCCTTAACTCTTCACGTCCGCGGGCGATCCGCGATTTGACCGTGCCGATATTTATATCCAGCATTTTCGATATTTCTTCATAACTTTGCCCTTCTACATCGCATAACACGATAGCTTCGCGAAAAATATCGGGCAGACCGAGCAAGGCGTGCCGCAAGGCGTTTTCGCGTTCTCTCTGCATCGTAGCTTCTTCGGGATTTTCGGAGTTTCCTTCCAGAGTTTCCGAAAAAAGCCGGTCGCTGTCCCCGACCGGAGCGTCGAGCGAAACCGTTTTGTCCCGTTTCCGGCGATTCCACCAGCGAAAGCGGTTTCGCGAATGATTGACCGCGATCCGGAATAACCATGTTTTCAATTCCGCTTCGCCGCGAAAGGAATTGATCGACTTCAGGGCACTCATAAAGGTTTCCTGTGTCA